>CAYQTW010000142.1:1854-8017 GCA_964420485.1 uncultured Anaerolineales bacterium | reverse complement strand
CCTGTGGGCCGGTATCTCCCTCCCGCGTCGCCAACGCAGTGACAGCCAGGTTGTTCCCTCCCCCCCCCCCCCCCACGAAGCGTAGGGGCGCGGTAACCGCGCCCCTACCCGGCAATGGGGGCAACGCTTTGGGTAGAGCGCCGTCCGAGATGATGACAATCTGGGTGTCATCGGTGCCCGACAGCACGGCAGATGTCAGCGCAAAGGCAGCCTCCCAATCGGCGCAGCCATTAGTGGGCATAGCGTCATCGAGAACGCGGCGTAGGAGCACTCGATCACCCTTCGCCTGCGCCAACACCTGGGGCCGCGGCCCGACAGCGACGATGGTCGCCACGTCGCCTGCCCTCAGCCCAGCGACAATCTCTTGCGCCGCCCGCCGGGCCGCGTCAAAGCGGCTTGGTTCCACGTCGTGGGCTTGCATACTGGCGGAAGCGTCGAGCAGCACGACCACACTGCCACTGACGACAGATGGCGCAGGGACGAAAGGCCGCGCCAGTGCCAGCGTCAGCAGCGCCAGGATGAGCAGTTGCAGCAGAAGGAGCAGGTTACGCCGCAGACGCTGCCAGGGCGCGTTTGCCTCCCGGTCACGCAGGAGGCGCCGCCACAGCAGTGTGCTGGAGACCAGCACGTCCCGCCGCCGCAATTTGAGCATGTAGAGCAAGATGATGGGGACGCTCAGTGCGGCAAAAGTTAGAGCGAATGGAGTCAAAAAGCCCATGGTCAATGAACAATGAAGCAATGAACAATGGCGCGTGTTGTGTGTTGCGAGAGGCGCCAAATGTACGCCACTTTGCACCGTTACTGGGTGAGCAGATGATGGCCCTGCAACAAGCACTCATCACTTGACCAACCCCGCCCGCCGCAAATTGTAGAGCACTACGCGGTCGAAGGGAGTGTCGGTCTCGACGGGGACGTAGTGCACATCGCGGGCACGGCACGTGGCGCTGATTTCCTCCCGCCAGGCCGCCAGCCGGCGACGGTACAAATTCTGCATTCTCCCATCAATCGTCACTTCCTGGGGATCCCCCGTCTCCACGTCGAGCAGCCGCAGGTCACCTGCCAGCGGCGGCTCCACCTCGTCGGGCGCCAGTACGTGGATGATGGTCACCTCGTGGCCCCGGGCCGCTAACCTGGTCAAGCCCTCGACGTAGCCGGCCGGGGAGAACAGGTCAGAGATGAGCACCACCAGCCCCGCCCGTCCGCCGCTGATGGCGTGGGTGCGCAGGCTACCGTTCAGATCGGTCGTGCCCTCGGCCCTCAGGCTCTCTAGCCAATCGAACAACCGCAGGGTATGACCACGTCCGCGAACAGGGCCGAATTGGGTAACTGGGTGATTGGATGACTGGGTGATTGGAGATTGAAGATTGGCGACGGTGAGCCTATCGCCACCTACCAGCGCGACATAGCCCAACGCCGCCGCCAACCGCCGCGCATAGACCCACTTGTTCTCCCCGCTGACTCGCTCCCCCGCTCCCTCGCTGACTCGCCGACTCGCTCCCTCGCTTCCCCAATCCATCGAACCGCTGCCGTCGAGCAGGATGTGGACGGCCAGGTCCTCCTCTTCCTCGAACAACTTTACAAAGGGGCGCTCCAGCCGGGCGTAGATATTCCAATCCACCCGCCGCAAGTCGTCACCCGGCGTATAGTCCCGGTAGTCGGCGAACTCGACCGAGGTGCCGCGCTTGGTGGAACGCCGCTCGCCCGTCGTCTGCCCGGAGCGGACGTGGCGGGCGACCAGGGAGAGACGATCTAACCGATGTAGGAGTAAAGAGTCAAACAGCATACTCACCCGCCGATTCGCTCACTCGCTGACTCGCTCACTCGCTCATTCGTACACTTTCTCATCGCCCCGTTCCACCGCAGGTTGCGCCTCCCAGCCTCGCGGACAAAGTCGCGCGGGTATTGCACCCGGTCGGCGTCCATATCCAGGATCAATTAGCGCGGCACGGAGCGCACGAACGCCCGCGTCTCGTCTCGCAGTGTGCGCTGCTCCTCGGTTAGCATTGCTTCAAACATTGTTCACCCCCTTGGTAAAGTAGTCCTCGCACAATTCGCCACGAGGCCAGGCCAATCCCGATCACGCAGTACAGACGAGTCCAGGCGAACGGTCTACCAGTTGGAGCATACAATATAACTGACCGGCCGGATCACGATCCGCGCCGGTCAGCCGTTTACTCTCTGCAAAACCCCGATCACTCGACTGACGGATAATGTCCTCGACGCCGCCAATCAACGTATCTGGGAGGCGATGGCGGTGCTCTTGCAACCCCGCTAAAAGCTCCTCAGCACAACCGGCAGATAGATGGAATACCCCAATTCCTTGCCCCTCACCGTGACTTCCACCGGCCCGGCGCGATTGTTGCTGGCATTGGTGTCTGTCACGTCGCCGGTGGGGGTGACCACTACCGTGTTGCTCAACGTGCCGGAGTAGGTGGCGCTGGTGGTGACGACCAGCGTCAGGTGAGCTGGTATGCCGTTGGCGACATTGGCGACGGTGCAGGTGACGATTTCTGAGCCCAATGTCCAGGTACAGTCACTGTCAGAGGTGACACCGGCGATGGCGCCGGGGTCGCTGAAGGTGTCCACGACCGTAGCGGTGACCGGCGTAGTGGGGCCGGCGTTGGTGATGGTGACGGTGTAGGTGATGCGCTCCCCGGCAGTAACGACGGGACTGCTGGCGACTTTGCCGATGGAGAGGTCGGCAGTGGTGAGTGCGCCTCCCTCGTCCAGTTGATACGAAGGGGCAAAGGCAAAACTGAAGGCTGTGGCCTGGACCTCAGGACTGATCGTGGATGTGGCCGTGATGAAGAACGTCTCCCGCATCGTGTCGGAGATAGTGATGGAAGGCGTCAAGACGGCCAGGATTTGCACCTCGTCGTCATGTGCCGGCCACTCGTCAGGCCCCAGGGTGACCTGGTTCCCTACCAGCGGCATGGGAACGGAACCGGCCTCGTTCGTCTGGGTGTAGAAGGTGTAATTCCAGTTCTCAGAGGAAGACCATTCGAGTGTGTAGGTGCGCGTCGTCGTATCAAGATTCATCAGGCAGTGCTCGTGGGTGAAGGGCACGGTGGGCGTGATGCCTTGCATAATCGTGGGCTTCGAGACCCCATAGCAGACATCAAACGCGACCAGCGGGTTTCCAGGCACGTCTCCATGAAACCGGATGGTCGTCCTGAAGGGACCCATAAAGACATACCCGTTGTAGAACAGGTATTCCAGGGGACCGCCTGCGCAGGCGAGACCATCTGCGTCAACGAGGTCTATGCCGTACTCAACCGCACCTGGCGGCGGCCACTCGTCGCCCTCGAGCCTGAACGGCTCGTCGGGGATGGGAGGCTCCACGCCTTCTGGAATCCACCACACTTCCCAGTGTGATTGATTATCTGTGATTGGATACCGGGTGTTCACCGCCGACTCGTATTCGGTTCGCCGTGTGACGGTGATGGAAACAGTCGTTTTTGTCGTTGTTGCCGGTGGTGAATAGTAGGAGAACTTGATGGTGGGAGAGACTATCATGCTGGCAGTATAAGTTGGAGGCGCGTGAGGGACACGAACCGCCAGGTAGCCTTTCTCCACCACCTCGTTAAACATGGCCTCCCAGTCCGATACGGCGATGGCGTCAGTGTCGAACCCCTCCAACTTGAACCCTGCCTGCCCTGCACCGCCGGTTGGCGTGAACACGCCCGTCACTCCGACTTCGTGCCAGATATGCACACCACCGCTACTGACGGCGTATTGCCCGGTGCTGTCGGCTATCTGATCCAGGGGCCACCACCAGCAGTAGGAGCAGCCTATTAGCCAGCAGGCAAGCGTGTTTAGCGCGAGGAGAGCAATGGCGAGCAATATGACCCAGTGTAACTTGGGTTTCCTCTGTGTGGGGCCTGTTGGTTCCGTAACTTTTGTCTGTTCCATCGTATTCTCCTTTTCTCGTGCCATGCGGCAAATAGTCAATATGAATATTACTATATCACAGGTGATGGTCAATGTCAATCGGTTTTCCCCTCCTATCCGCTCTACTGGACAAACTGCCTTCGCAAGATGGGGAACACGTCTTCAATGAGGGCATAGTCCCGCGTTTCGGGCGCGATCCCCGACCCCCGAGACAGCATGATCGTCAATAGTTGCTCCCGCTCCATCCCGCCGTGATTGTGACGGAACTTGAGCGAAGGAGCACGCACCTTGACCCACCCACCCAGCGTGAAGGACCATTCGGGGCAGTAGCCATTGTCGAAACTGAGAGCCAGGTCGCCGCACTGGGGATTCTGGAATATCTGCCACAGTCTGACGACGCCGTATGGGTAGCGGCTCTCGATGGTGCGCGCCAGCCATTCTCTGGCGCTCAACTCGAGCGGGCGCACCCGACCGTAGCCCAACGGGTCACCTTCCAGCGGAGCGTACCGGTAGTAGTCTGCACGGGCGCGGATCTCGGCCCGGCCCTGGCGGTTCGCCACCGAGACCACGTCCTCCCCTGGTCCCCGGAACGCGCACAGGCCAACCTCTGGCCGCTGACGCAGCACCTCGGCTAGGTGAATTAGGTCGCCCGGGGTGTAGACGAAGGCATAGTTGAGCAGCGAGTCGCACAGGACGACGTCACGCTCACCTACGGGCCGTCGCACGACGCGGTAGCCGTGCTGCCGCAAAACTGCCGCCAAGTCGAAGGTGGCATACACGGGGACACCTCCGTGGTCAGAGAGGAACAGGAGCGTCGTATCCGGGGGCAGGGCCGCCATCAGCGCGCCGAACTTGAGGTCGAACCGGCACAACGCATCGGCCATAGCCTGGCGGCCGTAACTGTGGCCGGTGTGGTCGCAGGAGGCGGTCCAGTAGGCGACGACGTCGAAGCGGGCAAGCAGCCGGGGCAGCGCCCGCAGAACCAGCGTGTCGAAGCGGGGGGCCAGCGGTGTGAGGAAAGAACCGAACAGGAAGTAGAAAGGCGGGACGTAGACACCGGCGTCCTTGGCCTCCTCGATGCCAATGTTCAGCGTCCGACGGGGGCCGCGCAGAACACTGGGGGAGTGAATGGAGCGATTGCCCCCTCTCAGGAAAGGCGCCAAGTCCCAGGCAAAGAGGTACCGTTCCGTGCCGCGATCGTAGCAGAGTTGGGCGATGGGGTTAACGTCGGCCACCTGGCGTCCTTGGAACATCAGCGGCATACAGGTCAGTGTGTCGGTGGGGAAAGCGGAGACCATACGGCGCACCCGCAGGCCACCTTCGAAGGCGGCGCGAAGATGGGGCAACTCTCCGCCATCGTACAACGGGTTGAAGACGGAGGCGGGGATGCCGTCGAGGCCGAGAAGCAACGTCTTGCCGCTCAGTTCTCTGCTCCTCTCCCTCTTCCCTTCACCCACAGCAGTGCCAGCGCCAGCGGCGCTATGACCAGGTTGGCAAGTTGCGCTGCGGTCAATCCCAGCGCCACCCGAGGGTCAGCGCGGAACATCTCCAGCACGAAGCGGAGCACGGCATACAGCGCCGCCCACGAGAGGAAGAGGAATCCATCGAATCGCTGCCGCCGTCGTAGGGCTAGTAGTGCCGCGAAGAGCACCAGGTTTCCCAGCGAGGAGTAGAGTTGGACCGGATGCACCGGTGTATCGCCGAAGGCCAGCCAGGCGGGGGAGAACGGGGGAAAAACGACCCCCCAGGGCAGGTTCGTCGGGCGCCCATAGCAGCAGCCGGTGAGGAAACAACCGATGCGGGTGATGGCGAAACCCAGCGCCACTGAAGGGGCGGCCAAATCGAGCAGTTTCCACAGCGATAGCCGCATCAGCCGGGCGCAGATCCATCCAGCCGCCACTATCCCCACAAACACGCCGTATGAGACCTGGCCCTTATGAGCCAACGGGTTGACGATTGACCCACCGAGCAGGGAATCTCGAACCAGGCCGCCCAGATGGGCTCCCGCCCTTCCCCCCACGAGGAGAAGGATTGTCCACAGCAGGGCCATGTCCCACGCGATGCCCTCTCGCCAGGCGAACCAGAGCAGCAACAGCTCACCCGCCACACAGGCGAGCACTATCATCACACCATACCAGTACACAACGTGCGAACCGATGTGGAAAGCAACGGGATACATTACTCCTCCTTACTTTTCGCTGGATAGTCAACAACTCACTCCTCCAACACTGCCTTCACCACCTCCCCCACCACCCCATCAGTGCTCACCCCC
>CAYQTW010000142.1:0-1844 GCA_964420485.1 uncultured Anaerolineales bacterium | reverse complement strand
GGCCACCTTGGAGTCGATCCGGCCCTCTCCATCGGCGCGCCAGTCGAGCTTTATGAACGCCGCCACACGACGGCAGTCCCGCTGCAGCTCCGCCAGGCAGCCTTTGATGAGCTCGAACACCCCCTCCGCCTGGCCCTCAAAGTTGAGCAGGATGCGATGGCGCAGCGCGGCCGGAGCGACCGCCCGCAGGTCGGCGAAGGCGACGTTGTATCTTCCACCCAGCAGCGCCATCACCTTACCGCCCATGATGAGCGCCTGCGCACCCCGGGGGCTGGAGCCGTAGCGCACGTACCTTTGCACCATCTCCGGGGCCGTGTCGCTTTCGGGATGGGTGGCGATGACCAGACGGGCGGCGTAATCGGCCACGGGCGAGGCGACGGGCACCTGCCGCGCCAACTGTCCCATCGCCAGCACCGTCGCTCCATCGGCCACGACGCCGACCTGCGGCTCTGCGTCGCCCGTGGTGCGGTTCAGGATCTCGACCAATTCCTGCGCGGAGGGATACTCAATGTTGATTTTGAACAGGAAGCGGTCCACCTGCGCCTCCGGCAGCGGGTACGTGCCCTCCATCTCGATGGGATTCTGCGTCGCCAACACCAGGAAGGGAGGCACCAGCGGGTAGGAGCGGTTGGCGACGGTGACGGTGCGCTCCTGCATGGCCTCCAGCAGCGCACTCTGGGTCTTGGGAGTGGCGCGGTTGATCTCGTCTGCCAGGAGGAGGTTGGTGAACACCGGTCCCGGCTGGAAGCGAAACTCGCGCCGCCCGTCCTCCGCCTCCTCCAGGATGTCGGTGCCGATGATATCGGCCGGCATCAGGTCAGGAGTGAACTGGACGCGGCCAAAGTTCAGGTCGAGCACCTGCGCCAGCGTGCGCACCAGCATGGTCTTGCCCAGGCCGGGCACCCCCTCCAGCAGCGCGTGTCCCCCGGCGATGAGACAGATAAGCGAGTGACGGATCACTTCCCGCTGACCGACGATGTATTTGCCGACCTCGGTCTCGATGCGGGTGGCGGTTTCGCGGAATTGTTCGGGTGAGATTTCAGACATAATACCTCCGACAGAACTCTAGCGCCCGGCGCAGCGCCGCCAGGCATTGCGCCTCGTCCCCGGCGTCCAGCGCGTCGGGGTGGCACTCGACGGTGACGGCTCCCTGGTAATCATCGCGGGCCAGGAGGTGCAGGAAATCCGCCAGCGGCAGGCAGCCGTCCGGCGGCGAACGGTGCTCCCGCCCATCATAGTTAGAGAGATGCACGTGGGCCACCCGCTCCCGCAGTTGCTCGTAGACCGCCAGCGGGTCCAGTCCCCAGGTGCCCAGGTGGGTCGTGTCGAGCGTCAGGTGGGGAAAGTGGGACAGTTCGGCGGGGCTGTTGAACCAATAACCGTTGATCCCCAACCCCAAGAACCGCTTCAGCGGCATGTTCTCGACCCCAATCGTGATCCCTGTCTCGGCCTCCAACTCTGCCAGCCCATCGTGCAAAAAGTGGCAGTAGGGCTCGCGGCGGGGAAGCGGCACCGGCACGAAAAAACGACGCGGGCGATAGGCGTGCCAATGACCTACGATGGCGTAAAAACGAAACGGCAGATGGGTCACGACCGTTGCCGCCCCCACCTCTTGAGCCAGCGTCACGGTACGCCGCAGCCGGCCCAACTGGTCGGCCGGCCAGTCGGGCACCTCGACGACGAAGGGGCTGTGGACAACGACGATGGGCAGGCCGTGGTCGGCGGCCAACCGGCACAGGTAGGCCGGCTGGCGGGTGTCCCAGCGGTGATCTACCAGCATCTCGATGCCGTCGTAGCCGGCCTGGGCAGCCAGTTCAAAGACGCGGGCGACACCATAGTTGTAG
>CAYQTW010000141.1:0-8067 GCA_964420485.1 uncultured Anaerolineales bacterium | reverse complement strand
GGGGAGAGGCGTGGGTTCGACGTTGAGGGTCTCGACGAGGGCGGCGCGGGCGCGGGCGAAGCGGCGGTGCGCTAGCCGGCCGGGGCTTGCACTGAGCCCAGTCGAAGTATCGCCGGTGAGGGTGATGAGGGTGGCGGCGGCGCGGCCGGTCAGCAACCGCAAGACCTCTAGTTGGGTGGGGTTGAATTCGTCAAAGCCGTCAACGACCAGCAGTGAGAGGTCAGATAGCAGGGCCGGGTCGTTCTCCAGCGCGATGGCCGCCAGCCAGCCCTGGCCCTCGGCGTCGGCCCAGCCGGTGTCGAGCAGCCATGACTGGTAGGCGGCATAGACCCGTGCCAGTTCGACCAGGCGCGGCTCGCTGTTTGTGGTCACGGACACGAGGTCTTTTGGAAAGACGCGGGCGCGTTTGAGTTCGTCGAACAGGTTGGCCAGGAGGCACCCAAAGCCGGGAGCCGCTCGCAAGGGTGCATAGTACGGCAGTTGACCGGCGTCGTGTAACTGCGCCACGAGGTGTCGGATCAGCCGGTGGCGGACGGCAGGAGGAAGGCGTGCCGTGCCTCCCTCCGGCTTTGTCTGTGAAGATGCGCCAGAACCGCCGGCCAGCGTCAGCACGTCGGCGTAGAGGCGATGGAAGGTGCCGATCTCGACGCCGAGCGCGCCTCCTGCTTGCGCTAACCGGCGGCGAAAGGCGGCTGCTTTTATCTGGTCCGGCACGAGCACGCGGATTGGTGCGAGCGGAGGCAGGGCGCGGATGCGGGCGACGGCGTGGGCGGTCTTGCCGGCTCCGGCGGGGGAGAGGAAGATCTCGACCATAGCGGGAACAGTATACCACAGCCGTCGGATTATGCCAGATTGAGGGCCCCATCCAGATGCCTGCTAACGATGGTCTCGTGTCCCCGTCGCTTGGAGTAACCTGAAAGATAGATAAGGAACAGAAAAATGGCTACGGCAGTTGCTACTCGGATGACTCCGCAAGGATTGCTTATCCCCCGCGCCGCGATTCAGGAGTGGGGTAAGGTTGAAGTGTTACGGGAGAAACGGCGAATTATCGTTCAACCCCAAGCCTCGACCCCGGCCCAGGAACGGGAGTTAGTGATCCGAGCCTTGCGCAAAGATGGCTTGCTGGTAGAAATGGCGGGAGAACCACTTTCTCCCCCCGTTACGCCAGAGGAGCGCGCTGAATTGGCGAAGAAGCTCAGCGTCGGTCGCCCTCTATCCGAAATTATCATTCTGCCAGCACCCGTATTTTTGTGCGCCGATGACCGCTTGAACGCTGCCGCCGCTGCCGAGGGCCTGGTGGTAGATAACCCCAACGACCACTCGTAGTCTCTCCCCACCTGTGCGATCCAGAGCGCTCAAAGACCACGTCACTCCGCGGCCAGCGCGGGCTGCGCACCGGCGGACGGCAGCGCGCCGCCGGTAGCCACGTCGGTCAACTTTTCGCCAAAGCGCCCCAGTTTGACGTCCACTTCGTTGTACTTGTTCTGAGCATGCACAATGTGCCCGCCGAGTGTCCCAAACGCATCCTTGACGCCAGCAAAGTCCGTTTCCAATCGGGAGAGTTGGCCCAATAAAAAGCGGGCGTTTTCCTCGATCTTGAGACCGCGCAGCCCAAAGACGATGACGTTCAGGTAAGCGAAAAAAGAGTTGGGCGACACAGGGATCACACGTTGATCGAGAGCGTACTTGAACGAGTCTTCTGCGCTGACGATCTCGTAGTAGACGTTCTCGGCGGGGATGTACATCAGGGCAAATTCAAAGGTGCCCTCGTCCGGCCGGATGTACTTGGCCGTCTCGTCCACGCGCTTTTTGACATCGCGGATAAAGGACTTGCGGGCGGATTGGCGTTCTCTATCGCCCCCGGCATTCAACATGCGCTGAAAGTTCTCCAGCGGGAACTTGGCATCTATCGGGACGACGTGGTCGGCCAGGAAAATGGCTGCATCCACCTTGGCGCCGTCGTTAAAGGCGTGCTGCAGGCGGTACCGTTCGCCCGGTAGAACCTGCGCCAGTAGATTGCCCAGCAAAATCTCGCCCAGGCCGCCACGCAATTTGGGGGCGCGCAGTATATCCTGCAAAGCCGTGATGTCCTGGCCCAATGTGAGGATCTGGTTGGTCGCTTCGGTGACTTTGCCAATCCCTTCCTGCACGTTGCCGAATACGGCGACTTGCTGGGTAACGGTTCCCAGGTTCTGGCCGACTTGCTCGCGCAGTGCCCTCATCTCTGCCTGCAAGGCCGTGATGTGTTCTGCTTTGGTCTCGCTGCGGCCGCGCAATGCCAGCCAGACGACAGCAGCGATCAGTCCCCACACCGATATGATCAATACGCTCAATAAGGTGGTTGTCACAGGCTCCATGGTGTGATCTCCTCAAGTGATCTTTTTAAATCTGCGGTTAGTAATTTGACAATGGCACATTAGAAGCCCGGCGAATAAATTCGCGGGCAAAGTCCACCTGCGTGGACTGTCCTAGTCGCCGAAGGGCGACTTTGCAGATGTAGCACGCGGTTTTAACCGCCGTGCGATACGAATATGCCATTTGTCAAGGTAACCTTCCTGTGGGTTTCAGGATTCATCGCGGACCGAGCAGCCCGGCCCCGGCAGCCAACTCTTGCATCTCTTGCGTGATCGCCTGCTGGCGGGCTGTCTGGACCACTAGCGTCAATTCGTCAATCAGCCGTTCGGCGTTCTGGATGGCCGCTTCCATGAGTTGGAAACGCGCCGAGTGCTCCGCAGCGGCCGACTCTAGCAGCAACTTGTACAGCCTGACCGCCGTCCACTGCTCGACCACGCGGGCGTACAGGCTCGCCGGGTCGGTCTCAATGATCGGGGGCCAGGGCAGCGCAGTGGTCTCGGAGGTAGGTAACGTGGGTGGGATCAGCCGTACCACCGCCGGTTCGTAACGGCCCGTGCCGTGATAGGTGTTGTAGATCAGGTCAACTGCGTCCAGTTCGCCTTCCTCGTGGCGCGCCAGCCAGCGGTGGGTCAGATCGAACGCCAGGCGGTGGGACGGCAGGCCGGTTATCGGCAGCGTGGTCGCCGGGGCCGGCGCTCCCTTCCGTCGCCGGAGGATGCGGGCTGCGTGTGTCCCCATCACGACGAGTTCCACCTGGGCGCCGGCCGCCTCCTGCTCGGCCAGGTAGCGCTCCGCGCGCTCGACGACGGCCGCGTTGAACCGGCCACACAGCCCGCGCTCGCTCCCGACCATCAGGGCTACGGTCCGCGCGCGTCTCTCTTTCCCCCTCATGGGGGGGGATGAAGGGGGGATATGAGGCGACAGTGCCGGCAACGTGGCTGCCAACCGCTCCACGTAACGGTGCGCGCCATCTTTGCGCTTGAGCGCCGCCTGCCAACTGCCCAACGAGATGGTGCGCAGGGCGCTCAGGATGGGCTCTACGATGCGGATGTTGTCGAGGCGATTCTCGGCCTGTTCCAGATCTTGCATGTGCTCAATAGGTCACAAAGTGGTCGAGGTCCCAGATAAACACTACCGCCCCGCCCAGTTCGGCCGTCACAGGCACGGGGCCAAGTGAGAATGGTGTTCTCGGCTCGCCGGGTTCCACGACGACTTGCGAGTGGCAATTGTCGCGGATGATGGTCAGGATTTGTTCCAGGTCTTGTTTCTCCACGGCGATGAAGAGCATCTGTTGGGCCTGGCGCAACACGCCGCTTCTGCTATCGGTGAAAGTTGCTGTGTAGCCAGCAGCCACCAGTGCCTCCAGGACGTGGCTGGCTTCGTCTCGCGGCACTATTGCCATCACCATTTTCATTGACTTTTTCTCCCTTCCCAGCCTGCGAATGGAAATTCGCAGCCCAAGGGCCAAAGTCGGCTAAAGGCCGACTGCAGACCAGTGCGTTTTGGGCCTGGGGATTTCTACCCCCAGTAGGCCTGACGCAGTTCACCCGCTCACAGAACTAAAATGTTGCTTTCCTTCCGGCTAGGTTGCGCGATAGCCAGCAAACACTGCCATCAGCACCTGCTGTGCCTCCTCGCTCAGTTCACCGCTGCGGTTGATCTGATGGAGCAGCCCCGGGTGCTCGGCCTCAATGTGGGCTAATAACCGGTTTTCAAAGGCGGGCACGTCTGCGAGCGCGACGTCGTCCAGATACCCCTCGGTGGCGGCCAGCAGAACGACGACCTGCGCGGCCAGCGGGAGTGGCTGGTGAATGGGCTGCGTGAGCACGGCCCGCATGCGCTCGCCGCGCCGGATCTGGCGTTGTGTGGCCTCGTCAACATCGGCGCCGAAGCGGGCAAAACGGGCCACCTCCTCGAACTGCGCCAGTTCCAGCCGCAGTCTGCCCGCCACGGCACGCATCGCTACTGTCTGTGCCGCTCCGCCTACCCGTGACACCGACAGTCCCGCATTCACGGCCGGCTTGATGCCGCGATTGAACAGGCCGGCGTCCAGCACGATCTGCCCGTCGCTGATAGAGATCAGGTTGGTGGGGATGTAGGCGGCGACGTTGCCGCGCTGCATCTCTACGATGGGCAGCGCCGTCAACGAGCCTCCCTTCGCCAACTTGCAGGCCCGCTCCAGCAGCCGCGCGTGCAGGTAAAAGATGTCGCCGGGGTAGGCCTCGCGGCCCGGTGGCCGGCGCAAGAGTAGGCTCAGTTCGCGGTAGGCGTCGGCGTGCTTGCTCAAATCGTCGTAGACGATCAGCACGTCACGTCCCTCGTGCATCAAGAACTCGGCCATCGTGCAGCCGGCGTAGGGGGCCAGGTAACGCAACGCGGGCGGGTCGTCCGGGCTGGAGACGACGACGATGGTGTACGGCAGGGCCTCGTAGCGGCGCAGCGTCTCGATGACGGCCAGTGTGGAGGACTTTTTCTGGCCGATGGCGACGTAGACGCACAGCACGCTGCCGTCCCGCTGGTTGAGGATGGCGTCCACGGCCAGCGCCGTCTTGCCCGTCTGCCGGTCGCCGGCGATCAGTTCGCGCTGGCCGCGCCCGATGGGCACCAGTGTATCCACGATCTTGAGGCCGGTGTGGAGCGGCGTGTTCACCGGCGCCCGCTCGACGATGCCCGGCGCGTCGCGCTCCAGGTAGTGAAACGCTGTCGCGTCCACCGGCCCGTGCTCGTCCAAAGGCTCGCCCAGCGGGTTGACCACGCGGCCTAGTAATTTGTGTCCCACCGGCACGCGCAGTCGCTCGCCGCTGGACGTGACCAGGTCGCCGCCCTGGATGCCCTCGTCGGGGCCGAGCAGGATCACGTCAATCAGGTCGTGGTCGAGGTTGAGGATCAGGCCGCGCACGCCGGTGGGAAAGGTTAGCAGTTCGTCGGTGCGTGCGTGGGGCAGGCCGGAGAGTGTGGCCACGCCGTCGCCGACGTGCTGCACTGTGCCCACGTCGTGGAAGCGCACCTGGCTGGTCAGTTGGCCGGCTTGCTCGCGCAGGGTCTGGAGCAGCGACACTGTGTTGGACTGCGCACGCGGCGGGCTGGAAAGTGTGGTCACGCTGTCGCTAATGCGCTGCACCAGGCCGGCGTCGCGGAAACGTACCTGATCACTCGAGTGATTCGCCTGCTCGCGGAGTGCCTGGAGCAACAACGGTACGTCGGGCTGCACGCCTGGCTCACTCATCGGCCACACGCTCCTTGAGGGCTGTGGAGACGTTGTCCCGCATTTCGGCCAGTTGCCCGCCGATAGAGTTGTCCACCAGCGTGTCGCCCAGGCGCACCTGTATGCCGGCGGCCAACGCGGGGTCGGTCTTTAACTCCAGGTTGACGTGGCGGTCGGCCAGCGCGGTAAAAGTGCGGGCCAGTAGCCCCTGTTGTTCCGGCGAAAGGGGACGCGCAGTCTTCACATGGGCTGTGGGGGTGCGGTCGCCCAGTGCGCGCCGGAACGTCTCTACCCGTTCCATCTCGCTGCGCCCCAGTTCCCAGATGCGGTCGCAGAGTTGCTGCACCAGTGCGTCGTGCACCTCCGGCGGCGCCGCGCGGCTGATCACCAGGCCGCTGATCTCTATGACGGCGTCTAGCAGATCGGCGTGGGATTCGTCCACTGCCTGTTGCCGCAACCGGTGGGCGTCGGCGTGGGCCTCGACCAGGATACGTTCAACCTCGGCCTGTGTTTCTTGCAATAGTGCCTGGTGCTCGATCTCCGCCTGCTCCTGTGCCGTGGCGACGATGGCGGCCGCTTCTTCACCGGCGTGCGCCAGCCGCGCTTCCAGTTCGGTGCGCAGCCTGGCGGCCTCCTCGCGCTCCTGGGCCAACTCGCGGACCATCTGTTCTTTCTCAGCCGCGCGTTTTTCCACGCTGCGCATCACTGGCTGGAAGAGGAGGTAGTAGAGCGCCGCAGCCAGGATCAAAAAGTTGATGATTTGAAAAACGATCGTCCATACGTCCAGATTCAGCATCCGCTAACCCCCGGGAAAGAAACGGTCGAGCAGTGGATTAGCAAAGATCAAAATCAGACAGATCAGCAGCACATAGATCGCCGTAGATTCCAGCAGCGCCATTGAGATGATCAGCGTGGAGCGCAGATCGTCGGCGGCCTCCGGCTGGCGGGTCATCCCTTCCAGCGCTTTGAGCACTGCCCGTCCCTCGACGATGGCCGGGGTAAGCGTGCCTAGCAAGATAGCCACGCCCGATACGATGACGGTTGCTATGGTGATCAATACTCTGGGTTCCATTTCTGCCATTTGTTACCTCCATTCAGTTGTTTATTGTAATTGTCTACCGGGGTCAAGACGCAACGGGTGAAAAGCGGATAAGCGGATGACCAGGCAACAGATTAGTCTCGGCCATCGTTCTTATGGGAAAGCGCCGCTCCGTCTCAGCCCGTGGCGCCCATCCATCCGCTTATCCGTTACTTATCCGCTGCACCAAGCACGATGGTAAATGCTTACGTTTCATTGACTTCAGCGCCGATGTAGGTGGCGGCCAGGACGGTGAAGACGTAGGCCTGTAAGATGCCGGTGAGCATACTGAAGGCAATCAGCAGCAACGGCACACCCAGCGGTACCAGCATAAAGACGACCGCCACGATCAATTCAGTGCTGACGATGTTGCCGAAGAGACGCAGGCTGAGCGACAGCGTGCGGCTAACGTGGCTGATCAGTTCCATAGGCAACATAAAGATCGGCGAGGCCAGGTCTCTGAGGTAGCCCCGCAGCCCCTTGGCGCGGATGCCAAAGTAGTAGACCGAGAAGAAGACGACCAATGCCAATGCTACCGGCGTGTTGACGTCGCGCGTGGGGGAGACTACGAAGGGGACGATGCCGATCACGTTGGCGACAGCGATAAAGATAGCCAGCGTCCCCAGGAACGGCAGGTACGGCCCGGCGGGTCGCCCCATCACGCTGGATATGGTATCGTTCAGGAAATCAATCAGCATCTCCAATGCCTCTGGCCAGCGCCTGCCCGCCACGGCCGCTGCTCCCGCGACGATGGCCATCATGATCCAGGTCGAGACGATTGTGTCGCGCACTGGGATGCCAAAGATGGTGAATACTGTTTGAGGGAAAAAACCTTGCATATTTCACTCCTGGATTCGTGATCCGTTAATGTCCTGAAATCCGTGTTCTCTGCACGCTGTAAACGGTTCCCCAGCGGGCCAGCCACAGCCCGGCGAAGGCCAGGAGGCCCGGCAGGACACCGCGCTGTAGTGCCACGACCAGCAGGCCGGCGGTGAGGCCCAGGCGTAGCAGCGCCTCGCCCAGTATCCAGGCCACGGCGCGGCCAGATACGTCGGGGCGCAGGCGGGCCACCGAATTCCGCAGAGTCAGCCCGTTCAACGCGCCCACTGTCAGGCCGGCGAATAACCACAATGCGATCATTGGTCTGCTACCAGTTTATCAACTTGGCTCACTGGTGAAAATCGTCACCCTGTCACCATCCACCTGCAAGATACCCGCCTCCAAGTCCAGCGCGTGCTCGCCCGACCCGTCGGCGTAGCGCAGCGGCGCGGTGACAGTCTCGGCCAGGAGCGGCGCGTGGCCGGGGTAGATGCCGATGCCGCCGCCGTCGGCCAGGCGCACCTGCACCCAGGCCACCCCCTCTACGTCGAGCAATGTCTTGGCCGGCGTCAACACCATTAGACCTAGTGACTTGATCACCCCTTGTCCC
>CAYQTW010000140.1:0-8100 GCA_964420485.1 uncultured Anaerolineales bacterium | reverse complement strand
TCCTCCTCCTTCGCCTCCCTTACCTCTGCCGCTCCAGGGTGGGGACATGGGAGGGTACGTGCAGGTCATAGATGTATTGTGCCAGGGGTGCGGGGCGTGCGTCACGGTCTGCCCGAACAAGGCCAGCCAGCAGAAGGGGTTCGAAGTGGGGCAAGTGTACGGGATGTTGGATGCAGTGATGATGGCAAGATAGCTCATCTCGATCTACGATGGCGGTTATTCTGGCAGGGGATGAGGCGGGAGACGCCGGTTTCAGTTTCGAGAAGGGCGCTTCGACGCACTTTGTGATGGCCTTTGTGCGCACCAGACAGCCAGAAGTATTGCGCGAAGAGATTGAGTGGTTCAAGAACGAGCAGCACCTGTCAGCAAACTACGAGTTCAAGTTTCACGATACGACCAGTCGCCGCCTGCGTGAGCGGTTCTTCAAGATGCTGGCCCAGTCAGATGTAGCAATCTGGGCATTGGTGGTGGACAAGCGCCTTTTGCCTGATCCGTTTCGGGTGATGGGAGGCATAGCGTTCTATCTATTCTTCTTGTCGGAACTGATTCACACTGTGCCCGAGGCAGACAGGACAGGGGCGATACTGGTGCTAGATGTGTTTGGACGACCCGGCAAGATCACCGCCGAGTTGGGCCGTGTGTTGAAGGCCCGGCGTATCTCGCGCGGGTTCCGAAAGATTAAGGCGAAGCGTTCAAAAGGGGAACCCCTGATCCAGTGCGCGGATATGGTGGCTGGGGCTCTGTTGCGGAAGATTTCTCGTGGAGATGACACCTGGTGGAGAAATCTGTGGAGCAGACCTGTACACGTATTAGAGTATAGAGCAGGGCAGGAAAAACCACCCAGCTAGTCTGAGGTCATCAGACAGGCCGCCACAGTCGGCGACTTTTCACTGGGTGGAAACCAGAGGTTTTTTTGCACTCACATTATACCTGGTTGTTCACCTGTTGTCAAGGCCGGAGGCAGGGTTGTACATCACCAACTGGCGGCACTTGGCCGTTGTGTGGGCTGTTGGGGCGACGGTTATACAAACCGGAAATGGAAACGTAGAACATGGAACAACACAAGTCAGCAATATTGACAGCAGCACTAGTCATCGGCGGCGGTATCGCCGGTATCCAGGCCGCTATGGACATCGCTGACGCGGGCTACAAGGTTTACCTGGTCGAGCGGGAACCCTCCGTCGGCGGGCGCATGGCCCAACTGGACAAGACCTTTCCTACCCTGGACTGCTCCTCGTGCATCCTGACCCCCAAGATGGTGGATGTGGGCAACCATCCCAACATCGAGTTGATGACCTACAGCGAGGTCGTTGCTGTCGAGGGAGAGGTGGGGGCATTTCGCGTGCGAGTGAAGAAAAAGCCGCGCTACGTGGATGTGGACAAGTGCACCGGTTGCGGCTCGTGCGCGGCGGCCTGCCGGATGAAGGGACGTGTGATCAGCCGCTTCGATGAAGGCATTGCCAAACGGTCGGCCATTTACGTGCCCTTCCCCCAAGCAGTGCCACTCAAATACACCATTGATCCCACCGCCTGCCTGTACCTGACGCGGGGCAAGTGTGGCAAGACTTTTCTGTGTAAGGATGCCTGTCCTGCCGGCGCGATTGATTTCGAGCAGACGGCCGAGTTCGTAGACCTGGAGGTGGGTGCGGTCATCGTCGCCACGGGCTTTGACCTGATTGACCCCCGTCTCAAGCCCGAGTTTGGCTACGGGGTCTACCCTGAGGTGATGACCGGCGTCGAGTTCGAGCGGCTCTCGTCCGCTTCTGGCCCCACGCTAGGCGAGATCACTGTCAACGGCAAGGAGCCAAAGGACGTCGTGTTCATCAAGTGCGTGGGCTCCCGCGATCCGCATACGGGTGTGCCATATTGCTCCCGCGTCTGCTGCATGTATACGGCCAAGCACGCTCACCTAGTGCGAGACAAGATTCCCGATGCCCGCATCACCGTGTTCTACATGGACGTGCGGGCCTTTGGCAAGGGGTACGAAGAGTTCTACGACCGGGTGAAGCACGAGAAAGTGCTCTACCGGCGCGGGGAGCCGGCGGAAGTGTATAGGCGGGGTGACAAGTTGGTCGTGCTGGCGGAGGATACGCTGCTGGGGAAACCCATCGAGGTCGAGGCCGACCTGGTAGTGCTGGCAACGGCGATCGTCCCGCGGAGCGATACAGCGGAAGTGGCGACCCTGCTGGGGCTGGAACGTTCCCCGGACGGCTTTTTCCAGGAAGCGCATTCAAAGTTCCGCCCGGTGGACACGCAAGTGGATGGCGTCTTTCTGGCGGGTTGCTGCCAGGGGCCCAAGGACATCCCGGACACGGTCGCGCAGGCCAAGGCGGCCGCTTCCTCGGCGCTGGTACGGTTGAGGATAGCGGATCAGGCTGATAGGGGGAGGGGATAGGCATGGGAGAACAGTTTGTCCAGACAGTCCGACGCCCCAGTTACGTTATTGGGGCAGAGGGGCAGGCTACAGCAGTTCTAGCGGATATTACCACGTGGCGGGCGATTGTCAGATATCTGGAGGATGTAGAGGACAATAAAACCTTACAGGCAGCGGTGACGGACCTGGCTGCACTGGCGCAGGGCCAACGTCCGGCTGGCTGGAAACCGTGGGGAGAATTCGAGGCCGAAATGGTCGAAGAGTGGGACAATCCGCAATCCGCAATCTGCAATCCGCAATCGGGAGGATGGCATTGAAGACAGAGCCGATGGCCGAGGAATTGGAACTCTTTGGCTGCATCCAATGTGGCAAATGCACCGGTGGCTGTCCGGTGACACGCAAAACGGTGCTCAACATTCGCAGCCTGATCTACAATATGCTGGTGGAACCCGAACTTGACGTGAAAGCGCATCAGGAGTTGTGGGACTGCACCTGCTGTTTTAACTGTGTCGAACGGTGTCCCAAGGACGTGCGGCCGGCCGAGTTGATCATCAGTCTGCGCGGCCAACTGGTGGAGAGCGGGCGCATCCCGGAGACGATTGGGGCGGCCCTGATGGGCGTCTTTCGCCAGGGAAACCCCTCCGGCATCGCGCGGGAGGATCGGGCGGCCTGGGTCAACGGCACGGAGGTCAAAGCCGCGCAGGAAGGGTGCGAGGTGCTCTATTTCGTGGGCTGTTCCCCCGCGTATGACCCGCGCATACAGGTTGTCACCCGTGCGCTGGCGAGGGCCTTTACTGCCGCCGGGCTGGACTTTGGCACGCTGGGCACCGACGAGAGTTGCTGCGGCAACGAGGTACGGCGTATGGGTGAGGAGGGGCTGTTCGAGATGTTGGTCGAGGAGAACGGCGAACTGTTCCGCAGTGTGGGCGCGAGCCGGTTGGTGACTACCTCTCCTCACTGTTTCAACACCTTTAAGAGCGAGTATGGCCTGGACGAGATAGAGGTGCTGCACTATACACAACTCGTCGCTGAACTGATCGAGCAGGATCGGCTAAAATTCTCCCATCCTCCTAATCTCCCAGGGAGGGAGGTGGAAGGGAAAATAACCGTCACCTACCACGACCCCTGTTTTCTGGGCAAGCAAAATCACATTTTCGACGAGCCGCGCGCTATTCTGAAAGCCATCCCCGGCGTCAAATTGATAGAGATGGACCGCAATCGGGAGCGTAGCCTGTGCTGCGAGGGAGGCGGCGGGCGGATGTGGGCCGAGGGGACCAACCTGGAGGAGCGGCTGGCCTTCCAGCGGGTGCAGGAGGCGGCCGAGACAGGGGCCGAAATTCTGGCCGTGGCCTGCCCCTTTTGCCTGTTGACGCTGGAGGACGCGGTCAAGGTGCAGGGACTGGACGAGCAGTTGCGGGTGATGGATATTATGGAGTTGGTAGACCTGGCGCTATGACTTGGCCGCTGAAACGGGGTGTGCTCGACGAAGCGGGTGACGTGGGGTGCGCGGAGGGATCGTCGCGCTATCTGGTCATCGCTATTGTGTTGATTGGCAACCTTCACTGGCTCAGGAAAGTTGTGCTGAAGGCCAGAAAGAGGCTGGGCAAGCGGCTGAAGAATATCCCTGAACTGAAAGCCAAGATTACACCAGGGAAACTCGTGGCTTGACTGTTAGACGATGTAGCAGCGCTGAATGTTGAAATCGTCACTGTGATCTTGGACAAGCAAAAGGCCAGACGACCCGATGATCTCGAAGACTGGTATCGGCTGGTGTGTGCCAGGGCTGTGTACATCATTGCCTGGAGAAGTATCCCCGTTTCTCATTGATCGTGGACAAGCGATATACCAATCAGCGTCTGCGGGATCGGCTGGTTGAAGCCCTGGTCGAGAGCGCGGCTGACCTGCCCGGTAACATGGTATGTGAATATGCCGCATCGGAACAGGAGAGGGCCATCCAGGTAGCCGATGCAGTTGTCTGGGCTATCTTTCAAAAGTACGAGCGCGGAGATGAGACATTCTATCAAATCATCCGGGACAAGATCATCGTGGAGGAAGTGCTGGAGGGATAAAAAATGACTGGCTCACCCTGGGGGCCGATTCTCACCGTTCAAAGACGGAGTATCACGTACTTACGTACGAGCAGCCTGATCCAGGACTTGCGAGTCCAGTCCGTTTGTAATTATACAGATAATCCTCTCTTTGTCGAGCGAGGCTATTGATGGAACCACAACCCCGTATCGGAGTTTATATTTGTCACTGCGGCACGAACATCGCCGCCAACGTGGACGTGGAGCAGGTAGCCGAGTTCGCGGCGACCCTGCCCGGCGTAGCCGTGTCCCGCGATTATCTGTACATGTGCTCTGATCCCGGCCAGGCGCTGATCCGGCGGGACATAAAGGAGCAAGAGCTGAACCGCGTAGTGGTGGCTTCCTGCTCACCGCGCATGCACGAGCCGACCTTCCGAGGGGCAGCACAGCAGGCGGGCCTGAACCCATATCGGGTGGAGATGGCCAACATCCGCGAGCAGTGCTCGTGGGTGCACACCGACCGGGGGGAGGCAACGGAGAAGGCCAAGTCACTGGTCGCCTCGGCGGTGGCCAAAGTGGACCTGCTGGCTCCGCTGGAGGAACGGGAGGTCGAGGTCACGCCAGGCGCGGTCGTTATCGGAGGGGGCATTGCCGGGATGTCCGCCGCCCTCGAAGTGGCCGACGCCGGCTTTCCCGTCTATCTGGTGGAAAAGAGTGATCACCTGGGCGGGCGCGTGGCGGATCTCAATTATGTCTTCCCGACTTTGGAGCCCGTGCCGGAACTGTTGGAACCGTTGATTGGGCGTATTCAGACCCATCCCAATATCACCGTTTTCCTGAACGCGCAGGTGGCGGAGGTGGAAGGGTTTGTGGGTAACTTTGAGGTAAAAGTACAGGAGAACAAGGAGGCAATCCGCAATCTGCAAGTGGGTTCGATCATCATTGCTACCGGTTACGACGTCTTTGACCCGCATCGCAAGCCCGAGTTGGGCTACGGCCAGTACCCCAACGTCATCACTTCGCTAGAGATGGAGCAGCGCCTAGCTGAAGCCAGCACTGGCTCTTCAGGCCGGTGCGGTCTGACCGTGAACGGGCGCTCACCGCAGAGCGTGGCCTTTATTCAGTGCGTGGGTTCGCGGGATGCGCAGGTGGGCCACCTGTACTGTTCGCGGGTGTGTTGTATGTACACCGCCAAGCAGGCCCGCCTGGTGCGGGAACTCGTCCCCGATGCTAACGTGACGGTTTTTTTCATAGACGTGCGCACCTTTGGCAAGGGGGCTGAGGAATTCTACGATGAGGTGCGGGCGAAGCAAGTGCGTTACCGGCGCGGGAACGTATCCGAAATCTACCGGCGCGGCGACTGCGTGGTGTTGGTGGCGGAGGACACGCTGCTGGGCCGGCCCATCGAGTTCGAGGCGGACCTGGTGGTACTGGCGGTGGGGATGGAGCCCCGCTCCGACGTCGCTGCTCTCTCTACTCTGCTGAAACTGCCGCGCTCGTCCGACGGCTTTTTCCTGGAATTGCACCCCAAGTTGCGGCCTGTGGACACGGCAGTGGACGGTGTCTTCCTGGCAGGCTGCTGTCAGGGTCCCAAGGATATCCCCGACACCATCGCGCAGGCCAAGGCGGCGGCCTCGTCGGCCCTCATTCCTCTCATCAGAGGCACGGTGCCGGTAATCTCGGAGACAGCAGTGGTGGACGCGGAAGAGTGCGCCGGGTGTGGGATGTGCGTGGAGGTGTGTCCCTTTGGCGCGCCGGCCCTCCGCAGATTGGGGGGCGTCTCACGCATCAACGCAGTGCTGTGCAAAGGGTGCGGGGCGTGCGCGACGGCCTGTCCCTCCAAGGCCATCCGCTTGCAGCACTTTACCGCCGAGCAGGTCTTGGTGCAGGTGGATGCGTTGATGAGTGGTTAGTCAGCAGTGATAGGAGGAGTTGATATGGCTGCGCAGGTGTTTACGGCGGTTCTCCACAAAGAGAATGATCTGTACGTCGCAGAATGTCCCGAGGTTGGAACGGTTAGCCAGGGATATACCATTGAGGAAGCCGTCGCCAATTTGAAAGAAGCGACGGAACTCTACCTGGAAGAGTTTCCTTTGTTTGAGGTCGTCAGACCCGTGCTGACCACCTTTGAGGCGGCCGTGTATGCCTAGGTTACGTCGGGTATCGGGACGAGAGACCATCCGTGCATTGGAATGCCTGGGCTTTGAACAGGTGCGGCAGCGCGGCAGTCACGTCGTACTCAAGAAGCACACGCTGGAAGGTGCTGTTGGATGTGTGGTGCCTTTGCACCGCGAACTGGCGATCGGCACATTGCGGGGCATTTTGAGACAGGCCGGGGTAACACCGGGTGAGTTTATGGAGAGATTGTAACAGTGGTGGATTGTTGCATTAGGACGGGGAAAGATGAAGTACGACGAATTTGTACAAGAAGCTGAGAATCTACTTTTCTCTCTTGACTTCAAAGAGCTCAAGGCCGCAATCGAGTTTCCAGAGCCCAATATCTGGCAGATCTTGGGTAAATCACGCGCAGAGATACTCGTTACCAGGTTTCTGGCCTGGCTTCTTGATCCGCAAGCGAAAAACTCTTTCGGCGATGAGTTTCTTAAGGGCTTTATCGTAAAAGCGCTCCAGACTGACGTAGGGAGGCAAAGTGGCCTCACCCCAGTTGAGATCTCAGTTGCGGATTTGTCTGATGTAGAGGTGGATATAGAGGGTTGGTTGGGTAAGCGTAGATGCGACATACTTATCTATTCTGAAGAAAGTGGCTTCATCTGCGTCATTGAGAACAAGGTCGGGGCGAAGGAGAGCGATGCTCAGACTGAAGACTATTACAAGTTGAGCTTTGAAGATTTTAGCCAAAAGGATTACCCCAACCGAGTTTACGTCTACCTTTCGCCAAATGGCGATCCTCCTCAGAGTGAGCATTTTATTCCTCTGCCATATCAAGCTCTCCTTGATGCAGTAAAAGACCTGCAATCTAAGCAACATATCACTGATACGGAGCAGTTCTTGCTTCGACAATTCCAGGAGAGTGTGACAAGGAGTATTGCTGTGGATCAGAAAACGGTTGACCTGGCTCAGGAAATCTATGATACTCATAGAGACGTTTTTAATTTTGTCTACAAGTACGTCGAGAGATCCGTCGACGAGAGCGATGCGCCTCGAGAGTGGGATGGAAAAAGCTGGTTTTTTAACACCGGTGATCACGGGGATTACGATTGGGAAGATTATCGTCAATATTCCTTCATTTGTGCTGGCGGTGGTCGCAAGTTCCGAAACTTGATGGAGAGGTTCAAGGTAGAGGATGTTATCTACGCGTATGTCAATCGAAGCGGGTACGTCGGCGTTGGAACTGTGACAAAAGAGGCGCTCTCTTTTCGGGAAGCGACGTTAAGTGATGGAACAAGGCTTGCAGATTTGACACTGGCAGGTACCTATAACGATAGTGAAGACGACG
Source organism: uncultured Anaerolineales bacterium (assembly GCA_964420485.1). Taxonomy (GTDB): domain Bacteria; phylum Chloroflexota; class Anaerolineae; order B4-G1; family B4-G1; genus CAYQTW01. The sequence continues at coordinate 242 of CAYQTW010000140.1, read as the reverse complement.
ATATTTGTGATTGGATCGCTTTGGTTGAATGGGAAAGCAACGTTGGGAAGAGCCAGGCTGTGAAAGCAAATCCTATTGTGCCAGCAACGGCGTGTCGTGTTTTTGAGGACAGAAAAGAAGAATTTATCAATGAGGTACGGAAAGAATTGAAGAAGGGGAGCGTGACCACCGAGAGCACATAAAACGCAGAAGCGCGAAGCCCCAGCCTCTCGGCCAGGGCCTCCGCAAAGAAAGCAGTCTCT
>CAYQTW010000139.1:5270-8122 GCA_964420485.1 uncultured Anaerolineales bacterium | reverse complement strand
CACCGAAGGGTGACTTTGCAGATGTAGCACGCGGTTTTAACCGCCGTGCGATGCGGATATGCTAACCAACCAAGGAGAATGTGCAGATGAACTCTATCACCCATCAGATGGCCCAGTTCGCTCTGGGTCTACAGTACGCAGACATTCCTGCCGACGCAGTTCATGAGGCCAAGCGTTTCCTGCTCGACTCCGTCGGCTGCGCGCTGGCCGCAGTGCCCAACGAGGACATGCAGGCCGCCCACCGTTACATCATCGCGCTCGGCGGTACGCCAGAGGCAACGGTCATCGGCAGCGGCCACCGCACCAACGCCGTCAATGCCACACTGATGAACGCGCTTCTGGTGCGAGCAATGGACTATAACGACATCTACTGGGAGCAGGATCCCGCGCATCCGTCTGACATCATTCCCGCAGCACTGACCGCCGGCGAAGTGGCGCATCGGGATGGGCGGGAGGTTCTCGTTGGCATCCTCATCGCCTACGAACTAGAGATGCGCTGGTGCCTGGCCGCCACCCCCGGCATCCGCGAGGTGGGCTGGCACCATGCCACCCTGACCCAGTTCGTCTCCCCCTTCGTCGCCGGACGTATGCTCGGCCTGAGCGCGGAGCAGACCGTCGCGGCGGCCGGCATCTCTGGCAGTTCCCACTTTACCCTGGGCGGCGTCGTGGCGGGCCACCTGACGAATATGAAAAACACCGCCGACCCGATGGCGACCGAGGCGGGTGTGCGTGCCGCGCTCCTGGCCCGTGAGGGCTACACCGGCCCGGTCGAGGTCATCGAGGGCAAAGAGGGACTGATCGAGGTGCTCAATAACGTCGAGTGGTCCACCGAGGCACTGGTGGATGGATTGGGGTCCAAGTTCCTCATCACCGACTGCGCCTACAAAGCCTTCCCCACCGAGGCGCTGACCCACCAGCCCATCACCGCCGCGCTGAATATCTGCCGCGCCCACTCCATTGCCACCGAAGACGTGGCAGAGATACACGTGCGCACCACTACGCGCGGGGCCGACATCCTCTCCGACCCATCAAAGTACAAGCCCACGACGAAGGAGACGGCCGACCACAGCCTGCCCTACTGCATCGCCGCCGCCGTCGTTGACGGCAACGTCCTGCCCAGTTCTTTCGAGGAGGAGAAATTACGAGACCCGCGCATCTGGGCCACCCTGCCCAAGATCAAGGTCGTGGCCGACTCGGAGATTGATAGCCTGTTCCCGGCAGTGAAGCGGGCCATCGTGCGCATCACCACCACCGGTGGGGCGGTCTACGAGGAGCAGGTGGACCACGCCAAGGGCAGCCCGCAGAACCCGATGAGTGACGACGACATCGTTGCCAAGTTCCGCGCCAATGCGGCGGCAGTGCTGACGCCGGAGCAGCAGCAGCGGGTGATCGAGGCCACCTGGGCGCTGGAGGATTTCGCCGACATCGGCGACTATATGCACTTGCTGGTCGGCGACCAGTAGTCGCAGCCATATCTTTGTCCTGTGCAAAGATTGTGATATAATAATCCTGTAGTGTTTCTGAGCTACGCATGGCGCATTCGCGCCACTCATTGTGCAAGAAATAGTCAACTCGTCATTGCGAGGAGCGCCAGCGACGAAGCAATCCCCTAATGGCCCAGGTGGAGATTGCTTCGCTGCGCTCGCAATGACACCACCCGCCTATGTTTCTTGGTAGAATTCAGGTCACACGAGTTTCAAATATCAGAGCAGACAGAGGAGGTCAATTATGGAGATCACCACCAAGCAGTTCAAGCATTGCGATCTGGTCCAAGCAACTGGCCGCATTGACAGCCACACCGCTCCGCAACTGGCGGAAGCTTTCGACGTCATCAATGAGGCAAACCGCTTCAACATCGTGTTCGATATGAGCGGTGTGGACTTTGTCTCCAGCGCCGGTCTGCGTGTGATGATCAACGTGCAAAAGACCTGCAAGCGACTGAATCGCGGGGAGATGGTCCTGGCCTGCGTGCCCCAGCGGATCTATGAGGCCCTTGACCTGGCGGGTTTCGTGCCGCTCTTCAAGTTCTTCGACGAGGTCGTTGAGGCAGTCGGGAGTTTTTAGCGCTGGCTATCTCTCTGGTACAAAACGTAAAGCGTAGAACGCAGGGAGACTCTGTCTTGGCCAAATTACGCTTTACGTTTTGTGTTTCATGGACACCTCGCAAACATTTCCTGGTCGCTTCGATAGTCTGACTGCCATCAGCGAGTTCGTCACCCGCGCCGCTCAAGCCGCTGGTCTTGGCGCACGCGCCGTCTGCGCGGTGCAATTGGCAGTGGACGAGGCCTGCTCCAACATCATTGAACACGCTTATGGCGGCGCAGGGCGCGGCGACATCGAATGCACCTGTCGCACCAATGACGATGGCCTGACCGTGATACTGCGCGATCACGGCCGCCCCTTTGACCCCACTGGTGTACCCGAACCGGACCTCCGCGCCCCCCTTGAAGACCGCAAAGGAAGTGGCCTGGGATTTTACTTTATGCGTCAACTGATGGATAAAGTCCATTTCGAGACTGATCTGGATTCGGGCAACGTATTGACGATGATGAAACGCAAGGAGGCGCCATCTTGAGCGACCCATCACAGTCGGTCAATCACTCATCATGGCAACAACTCCTTAGCCTGGGCGAGCAACTGGCAGCCCACTCGACGGTTGTTGCCCAACAGGAACTCATCGTAGAGACGGCCGCCCGGCTGATGGGAGGTCAGGCCGACCTCTGGCTGGCCGAGCCGTTTCACCATCTGCCGAATTTGGAAGAGGCAATTTTACTTCCCGCCGAGCCTCCGTCCGACTTGATGCGCCGCGCCCTCCAAGCCCCCCGCGTAGGGGCACGGCTTGCCCATGCCCG
>CAYQTW010000139.1:0-5170 GCA_964420485.1 uncultured Anaerolineales bacterium | reverse complement strand
TGATGCGCCGCGCCCTCCAAGCCCCCCGCGTAGGGGCACGGCTTGCCCATGCCCGTGTAGGGGCACGGCTTGCCCATGCCCGTGTAGGGGTACGGCTTGCCCATGCCCTTGCAGTACCGTTACTGGCCCAAGATACCGTCCTGGGCGTGCTGGAGGTGAAACGACCCACCGGCCCGCCTTTCAGCGACGTTGAGAGCGAACTTTTCGACGGCCTGGCCACCCAGGCGGCCATTGCCTTGCAGGCCACCCGCCAGGTGGCGATTGAGCGCTGGCGGGTCGAGCAACTCTCACTGGTGCGCACAGTCAGCGCCCAGGTGGTCAGCGTCCTTGACCTGGACGAACTCTCTCATCACGTAGTAGACTTGATCCTTCGCGCCTTCAAATACTACTACGTGGGCCTCTTTATTCTGAAGCCAGGTCAGAATATCCTGCGTATGCAGGCCAGCGCTGGCCCGCCTGACCGTCCCCGGTCCAACTGGGGCGAGTTGCTCCCCTCCTTGCAGGTGCAGATTGGCCAGGGGATCATTGGCCACGTGGCCCAGACCGGCGTGGAACTGCTGGTCAATGACGTGAGCTGCGAGCCCCGCTACCGCTACGTAGACTCGTTGCCCAAAACCCAGTCCGAGGTGGTCCTGCCGCTTAAAATCGAGGATCGCGTGCTGGGCGTGCTCGACGTGCAGAGCGAGCAGCCGGAGCGTTTCGACGAGACAGACATGCTCGTCTTGCGTGCTCTGGCCGACAACGTAGCTATCGCCATTCGCAACGCTAACTTGTATCGCTCCGAACAATGGCGGCGCCAGGTCGCCGACAGTATGCGGGAGGTAGCAGGGCTCCTCTCCGCCAACGTGGCCCTCGACCAGGTGCTCGACGCTATCCTGACCGAGTTAGAGCGCACCCTCCCCTGTGACGTGGCTGCCGTATGGCTTTTGCACGACGGCGATCTGTATCTGTCTGCTGTTCACGGCTACCTGGCAGATGTGTGTATCAACGATTTCTCGCCCGACGCCGGCCCCTGGCTTGCCCAGGCGTTGAGCGCCGACCAGCCCACCATCCGCACCACGCAGACCCCTCTCTCATCTTCCCTGGAGGGGGAAAGGGAGGATGAGCCGCTGGGTGCCGCACTGGGGTTTCCGCCCGACTACTCTGCGATTGCCGCGCCACTGCGCGCGGGCGACCGGCGGCTAGGGTTGCTAACCTTGGCCCATCGCACCCCCGGCCGCTATGGGGCCGAGTCCCGGGCAATGACGGCTGCCTTTGCCAGTTACGCCGCCATTGCCATCGAAAACACCCACCTCTACCAGAAAACCCAGGAGATGGCCCGGCTCTCGACGGTGATGCTTCAGGTGGCCGAGGTAACTCAATCGCTTACCACTCTCGACCAAGTGCTCGAGACCGTGGTCCATCTCGTGCCGATACTGGTCGGCGTGGACCAGTGCGCCATCCTTTTGTGGGATAAGCAAGCCCAGGCCTATGTGCCGGCCGCTGCCTATGGATTCGGCCCGGAACAGCAGACTACCTTCGATCAGTGGCACATCGCGCCGGGCGACGAGCCGGCTTTTGACGACCTGCGCCTGAATAAGACTCCCGTCTTTATCTACGATGTGGCGACCGATTCCAGGCTGTCGGGTGCAGTCGTCTGGGCGCTCGGTTTCGAGTCACTGCTATTGCTGCCTCTTCTCGCCCAGGGTGAGGCGCTGGGCGCGATGCTGATTGATTATCAGAGCGATTGGTTCGAGTCTGGCGCCGTGAGGACGCTCCGGGATGAACGCCTGGTGATCATCCAGGGAATCGCTCTCCAGACGGCAGCCGCCGTCGAAAATACCAGGCTGCGGGAAGCACAGCAGGAAGAGGCCTACGTGTCGGCTGCCTTGCTCCAGGTAACCCAGGCGGTGGTCAGCCTCAATGACCTGGACGATATTCTGAGCGCCATCGTCCGCATCACCCCCATCCTGGTCGGCGTGGAACGGTGCATCGTATGCCTGTGGGACGACGAGCGATCTGTCTTCCGGCCAGCGCAGGCCTACGGCATCCCCCGTGACGCGCAAGTGGCGCTCTTGACTCAGCGTTACGCGCCCGGCGATTTTCCCCTCCTCGACGCCGTCCGCGAGCGCGACAACCTGATCGTCCACTCCGAGGGGGATGGCCTGATCCCGCCCGACTTTAGCGCTGGTTTCGCGGGAGACACGCCAGGGGAGCCTTTCGCGCTGCTGGCCGTTCCCCTCTCGGTAAAGAGCGACGTGCTCGGCGTAATGTTGGTGGAGGAGGTCAACACGTCGCGTGGCTTTAGCGGGAAGCGACTAGAGATCATCACGGGGATCGCGCACCAGGCAGCCCTGGCCGTGCAAAACGACCGGCTTCAGCAAGAGATGACCGAGCGCGAGCGGCTGGAGCGCGAATTGCAACTGGCCCACGAAATTCAGCAGACCTTTATGCCCAGCCAGTTGCCTCACCTGCCCGGGTGGGAACTGGCTGTTCTATGGCGGGCGGCGCGCCGGGTAGCGGGCGATTTTTACGATTTCTTCGAGTTGCCCGGCGGACGGTTGGGATTGGTCATCGCCGACGTGGCCGACAAGGGGATGCCAGCCGCCCTCTTTATGGCGCTCACGCGCGCCCTGGTGCGGGCGGCGGCGCTGGAAGAAAAGTCACCGGCTGCTGCACTGGCTCGCGTCAACGATTTGCTGGTGCCCGATGCCCAACATGGCATGTTCGTCACCGCCGTTTACGCGGTTCTGTCATTTGAGACAGGTGAGTTGGTCTACGCCAACGCCGGGCATAATCTGCCGCTGCTATTGCGGTCTCGCACGGGAGAACTGGAGCAATTCGGTAAAGGGGGCATGGCACTGGGTGTGCTGGAAGGGACTCGATTGGAGGAGCAGAGCGCCTTTCTGGAGCCGGGCGACGATTTGGTTTTTTACACCGACGGTGTCACGGAGGCGTTTTCTCCCCAGGATGACATCTACGGGGAAGAGCGTCTACGGGCGACTATCCAGGCCGCCGCCGGCAGTTCAGCCCAAGCGCTGCTGGACAGTATTGACGACTCGGTGCGCGTCTTCGTCGGCGACACTCCTCCTTCCGACGACCTGACGCTTATGGTGCTGCACCGGGAATAGGGCTAGAGGTTCGAATCACTCCACAAAGATCTCTACCCGCTCGTTATCCTCTACATCCTCTATGTCCATGATCTTGCCTTTGTTGCCATACTGGATGGCTTCCGCGACTTCTTCCAGGTCAATCTCTGCGGGTGCGAAGCGCGCCCCCATCTTGGCGCCCACGCCGACCAGGCTCCAGGGCAGATTGATGTTGACCTTGTGCTGGCCTGTCTCCAGATCGGTCACCCGAACGCGAAGCCGGCGCGGCGCTGTCCCCCGGCTGCCCGGCCAGCGTTCCGTTTCCTGGCGATCCTCTTCTTTGAGGGCTTTCAGCAGTTGGGCCCCCTCCTCGGCGGTGATCTGGCCGCCCTCAATCATCTTTAGTATCTGCATTCGTTCTTCCACTATAGTCATCTGACACCTCCGGGGACACTCCTTGGACTGGGCCAAATTTTTGTCCTTTGCACTGGTCAATTCTACCTTTACTACCGGACACTTTTACGTAACTTGTTGGCGTCTTTGACAAGGATGCGGTTTGCGTTGTTGGTTTGGGCAACAAGGTCACCGTAACAAGTTACGGCGTCCGGAATCCGTGCGTTCGGCAAAAAGCGTCCGGTAGTGAACCTCGGATCAGGGCCACGTCGGACCCAAAGGGATCTCGAGCGTCTGCCCCACCCGGATGTAATCCGAGCGCAGTCCGTTGGCGGCGCGTATCGCCTCCACAGTGGTTCCGTAACGACGCGCCAGGCTAAAGAGGGTGTCCCCCCGACGGACGGTGTGTAGGATAAAGGCTGGCGTCGGAGAAGGCGTGATCGTCGGCGCTGGAGTAGACGTGGGTGCCGGTGTACTCGTGGCCAGCCCAGTCGAGGCTGGCGTAGGCTCAGCGGTTGGCGTAGGCGCTACGGTCGGAGCCAGCGTCGGTGGCATTGCTGGCGTGGCCGTCGCCATCGGCGTGGGCGCTGGCCGGCCGACCAGACTGTGCGCCACCCAGCCCACGCCCCAGGCCAGCGCGCCCAAAACCAGCAGCGCCACGATGAATAAAAGAACGTGTCCCATCCTCACTTTAGACATCGCCACTCATCTCCCATCAGGACTGCCAGTCACCCAACAGTTCCCGTATACCGGGCTGCTATGTTGCATTGTGCAGTCTATCTCTGTTTCAGGGTTTCCCCATCTGTGGCACACCATCCGTTTCCCTTGCGTAGACGCCCCGCTATGATACAACAAATCTACGATGGGGTCAACACGATCTCACCGGTGGCCTGCGCTGAATAGGTTGAGGGTCTTGTCTGGTTCTACCATTGGGGGGACTCCTCACGTCTCACGTTCGCCAACCGTCACCGTCACGCGCAGGCGGTCTGGGAGGTCGCCGCCGGTCAGTTTGCGCAGGGCCCACTGTTGAACGTAGAGCGTGCCGATGATGGGTGGGCCGTCAGTGGCCTCTTCCTGGTAGCGGCGGGTGTTCTTGGTGTCTTTTTCGACTTGAAAGGTCAGTTCCAGTTTGTCCATTGTTCAATACCTCCTGTGGTTTGTGGTCTGATTATAACCCAACAACAGTCCGCGCACAAACGAACACTTCACTGTTGGTGATGATGAGCAGCCAGAGGAACTCGTTCCAGTGCCAACAGACCGAGGAAAGCCCAAAGGCCACCAGCGTGGGAATGAACGAGGCCACCAGTGCCCAGATCAGTGGGGTAGCCCAGAGTAGGATAATAGCAGATTCGTGCTGATTAGACGACGAGGGGTTCTTACCGTAACGCAGCGAAACCCATTTCAGAATCAAAAGCAGCCCTACGAGTTCCAGGCCAATCAATATTCCCATCAGGATAAAACTGATTTCATTACCATCCACTCGAAACACGCTCTCGGAGTGAATAATGAAAAAGGCTGTCGTGGTTTCGGAATCTTGTGCCCCGAGGCCGAACACCGTTGCCAGTACAAAGTCCCACGCGATATGATAGCCAGTCGCAATGGCAATCCGGCCAGTCAGTAGATAACATACGGCCTTGATCGCTGTGGCAACAAAAACGTATCTTTTCAATATTCCGGGGCAAGGCCCAAGTCTTTGTCATTGCGAGGGC
>CAYQTW010000138.1:0-8141 GCA_964420485.1 uncultured Anaerolineales bacterium | reverse complement strand
AGTCGTTACTACAACCGAATGTTAAATTTGTCGGTCAACCAGTTCCCGGATTCTTAAATCACGCTATCATTGTAGCACAGCCACGCCGGAGAGGCAAGCGGCCCTGCTCGGAGCAGAGAGCGTGCGCGGGCAAAAAAAATCCCCGCTTGCCTTTGTCCCTAATTTGACTATAATATGTCCACCGCAAAGATGGGCAATTGTGCCATAGCCACTATTTCCATAAGGCGCCAACCCAACGAGGTATGGAAACCACCCGGTTGAGATTGCGCCAAAACCTCGTCTACTTTGTCAAGGTACGCCGGTTTGTATCTGCTCAATAAAGTGGGGCAATGTAGCCGAGGTTTCCATACCTCGCGGGCATAACGCGCTATGGAAAGCGCGGCTACGTTAAAAGTGCCCCAGAATATTGAGATGATACGCCGGTTTCACGTGCGGGCAAAAGGAGGTGAGCGTATAATAGAGAACCCTTGACCGTGTCCCCTCAGTGAACAACAAATCAAATCCAAAATTAAGGAGGAGTATCAAAATGCGTAGGTACCTTTTGGCAAGTATAAGTCTGTTAGTAGTTGTGACACTGCTGGCAGCCTGCGGCCCAGCGGGTGAGAAAGAAGCCGATTGCAGTGACGCTGACGTCTTTTGCGTGGGGTTGGTGACCGACGTGGGCAAGATTGACGACAAGTCGTTCAACCAGTCCACGTGGGAAGGCGTGAAGCAAGCCGAGAAAGAACTGGGCGCCATCGTCCAGTACGTCGAGACGACCGACTCAAAGGACTATGGCAAGAACATTGCCCAGTTCGGCGACGCTGGGTTCGATGTGATCGTGACCGTGGGCTTTGGGCTGGGTGAGGCAACGCTGGAGGCCGGCCCCAAGTACCCCGATGTCAAGTTCATCGGCGTGGATCAGTTCCAGGGCGACGTAGTGCCGAACGTCGTAGGCTTGATCTTTCCCGAAGATCAGTCTGGTTTCCTGGCCGGCGCCCTGGCCGCGTTGATGAGCGAGAGTGGTCAAATCGGCGCCGTCCTGGGCACCGACGCCGTACCGCCGGTGTGGCGCTTTGGTGAAGGCTACCGCGCCGGGGCCGAGTACGTCCGCCCAGACATTGAAGTGAGCGTCGTTTACCACAACGACGTGGGTTTCGACAAGACCTTTACCGACCCGGAGTGGGGCAAGACCACCGCTCTCTCAATGATTGACAAGGGCGTGGACGTCATCTTTGGTGCGGGTGGCAAGACCGGCAACGGCGCTCTGATGGGCTGCGCTGAGAAGGGCGTGATGGCCATCGGCGTTGACACCGATCAATACTACACCGTACCCGAAGCGCAGGCAGTGCTGCTGACCAGCGCGATGAAACTGCTCACCCCCGGCACGTTTGATCTGATCAAGATGGCCAAGGAGGGCAACTTTCCGGCGGGCGGCAACTACCTGGGTGAGGCGGGTCTGGCTCCCTACCACGATCTGGAAGACAAGGTTCCGGCGGACGTTGACGCCAAGATACAGGAAATTGACGCGGCTCTCAAGGCTGGGTCATTAGAGACCGGCGTGTCTCCTGTCAAGCCAGAGTAGCGAGTCAGCGAATCGGCGAGTCAGCGAATTGTGCGACGCACCTGCAGAACCGTTAGGAGGTGCGTCGCACCTTGTAAAAAAAGTGGAGCCAAGATGAGTACATCGGCAGAAAAACCCGCTCCAGGAACCACACCCAAAATAAAGTCGGCTGTCAATGCCGTTCTGGTACCATTGTTGGCGGTATTCACGGCCATGGTGCTGGGTGCGCTGATCATCATGTCCGCCGGAGGCGAGCCGGTTGCGGCCTACAGAGGGTTGATCGAGGGCGCGTTCGGCTCTGCCCAGGCGTTGAGCGAGACAACAGTGTGGGGCACGCCTTACATCTTTGCTGGCCTGGCCGTGGCTCTGGCTTTCAAAGGTGGCCTGTTCAACATCGGCGCGGAGGGGCAATTGGCGTTGGGCGCGGTGGCGGCGGCCTGGGTGGGCTACGCGCTGCCGGACGCGCTGGGCGTGACGTTGCCTCCAGTGATTCACGTCCCACTGGCCGTCGGCGCGGGAATGTTGGCCGGCGCTATCTGGGGCGCCATCCCGGGCTGGCTCAAAGCCCATACTGGTGGGCACGAGGTCATCAACACTATCATGATGAACTATATCGCTCTGAACCTGACCAGTTTTCTCCTCAACGGGCCGATGAAAGACCCTGCCCCGCTCAACGTCGTGGCGCGTACACCCAGGATTGCTGAAGGTGCACGTATTCCCCCCATCTTTGCCGGCTTGCGCTTCCACTGGGGTTTCATTCTGGCGCTGGTGGTGGCCGGTATCGTCTGGTGGGTCTTGCAAAAGACCACGCTGGGTTTCGAGATTCGCACCGCCGGAGCCAATCCCGACGCGGCCCGTTATGCCGGTGTGAACGTACCTCGCACCATCGTAATGACGATGATGCTATCGGGGCTACTGGCCGGACTGGCCGGCGCCACCGAGGTGACCGCGCTCAATTACCGGCACGAACTGGGCTTTTCCGTCGGCTATGGGTTCGACGCCATCGCGATTGCGCTGTTAGGCAAGACACACCCGTTGGGCGTAGTGCTGGCATCTCTGCTTTGGGCCGCGATGCGCAACGGCGCAACCCGCATGCAGTTCCTTACTCAAATTCCGGTGGACGTCATATCGGTCATTCAGGCGCTGATCCTGCTCTTTGTGGCGGCCGATGCGATCATCCGCTGGATCTATCGCATCCGCGCTGAAGAAGAGCGACTGGTACTCACGCGCGGATGGGGCGGCTGAGGAGGCCAGAATGGGAAACTTGGATTGGCGACGCCTGGGATTTATTGCCCTGATTATTTTGATTCTCATCGGCGTGGTCATAATGGTCGGCGGAGACAAGGTCGCGCCGTCCGTGATCGTGATAAGCATGGTAGCCACCACCATCTCGGTAGCGACACCGCTCACTCTGGGAGCATTGTGCGGTGTTTACTGTGAACGCGCTGGCGTGGTCAACATCGGCATCGAAGGCATGATGCTCATGTCCGCTTTCTTTGGCTGGTTTGCCGCCATCTATCTGAACACGATCCTGGGCGTGTCCGCCATGCCCAGCCTGACCCTGGGTGTGGTGGCAGCCGTTCTCACCGGTGGGTTGTTGGGACTATTACACGCTGTCCTGTCTGTGACGTACAAGGTGGACCAGATCATTGGCGGAACGGTGATCAACATCCTGGCCATTGGCATCACTGGCTTTCTGAACCGGCAATTGTTCTTCGAGAAGGCGAGCATCTTTGGGGGACAGGTACCTCACGCACCAGGCGTGCTGCCCCGCCTTCACATCCCGTGGTTGGCCAACTTGCCCATCGCGAGCATCTTTGAGCAGCAGCCAATTGCGGTGAGCGCGATCGTGCTAGTGCTGGTCACTCACTTTGTTCTGTTCTACACACGTTGGGGGTTACGCACGCGGTCGGTCGGCGAGCACCCCCGTGCTGCCGACACGGTGGGTATCAGCGTGGCGCGTATGCGGTATGCCAACGTGATCATCGGCGGGCTGATCGCTGGCCTGGCCGGCGCGTACTTTACGCTAGAGTCAGTGCCATCGTTCGAGCCACTGATGACCAATGGGCGCGGGTTCATCGCACTGGCGGCTATGATCTTTGGCAACTGGGCGCCGTTTGGCGCGTGGGCGTCCGCGCTCGTCTTTGGCGCAGCACAGGCGCTCCAAATCAACCTGCAATTCTTCCGCGACCAGATTCCATCCCAGTGGGCCTTTTTGCAGCAATCTTACATCGTCGGCATGGTGCCCTATTTGCTGACGATGGTGATCTTGACAGGCATCGTCGGCAAGACCACCCCGCCCGCGGCGGACGGTGTGCCGTATGAGAAATGAACGATCAATGAACAATGAAACAATGAACAATAAAGTGAGCCTGGCTCTGCGAACAAAAGGCATCACCAAACATTTTCCTGGCGTCCTGGCTAACGATCATGTGGATTTTGACTTGCGCAAGGGTGAGATTCACGCCCTGCTGGGCGAAAACGGCGCAGGCAAAACCACGTTGATGAATATCGTCTACGGTCTGTACGAGCCAGACGCGGGCGAGATTTTCATCAACAGCAAACAGACTGACATTCGCACCTCCAAAGACGCCATCGCGCACGGTATCGGCATGGTGCACCAGCACTTTATGCTCGTTCCCGTATTCACCGTAGCCGAAAACATTATGCTAGGCGACGAGACTGTGCGCGGGTTGGTGCTCGACCGGCGCGGCGTAGCGGCGCAGGTGCGCGAGTTATCGCACCAGTATGGGTTGGATGTGGACCCTGACGCCTACGTCAAAGATTTGCCAGTCGGCGTGCAGCAGCGAGTCGAGATCGTCAAGGCCCTGTATCGCAAGGCGGATATCCTCATTCTCGATGAGCCGACTGCCGTGCTCACGCCGCAAGAGGCTAATGACCTCTTCTACATCATACGCGAACTGGCCTCGCGGGGTGTGTCCATCATCTTTATCACCCACAAACTCAAAGAGGTACTGGCCGTGGCGGACCGCATCACGGTGATGCGAGCCGGACACGTCGTCGGCACGGTCAATCCCCAGGAGACGAACGAGCCCCAACTGGCAGCGATGATGGTGGGACGCGAAGTGATCCTCAAAGTCGAGAAAGGGCCGGCCCACCCCAGCGAAGAGGTGTTGCACGTAGAAAACCTGCACGTGTTCGACGACCGGGAGGTGGAGGTGGTACGCGGCGTGTCGTTCTCCGTGCGGGCCGGTCAAGTTCTGGGTGTTGCCGGCGTGCAGGGCAACGGTCAGACAGAATTGGTCGAAGCCCTCACCGGTCTGCGCCAGCCTCACAGCGGCAATGTCGTGATGATGGAACACGATGTGACAGGCAAGCCGCCGCGCCCGATCATTGAGACCGGCATGGCTCACATCCCCGAAGACCGCCAGCGACATGGATTGGTGATGTCTTTTCCTGTCACTGACAACCTGGTGTTATGCACCTACTATCAGTCCCCGTTTGCCAGGAACGGCATGATGAACCACGAGGCCATAGACGAAAACGGCCGCCGGCTGGTGCGTGAGTTCGACGTGCGCACGCCCAGCCCCTACGTCCCGGTGTCCAAACTGTCGGGGGGCAACCAGCAAAAAGTCATCGTCGCCCGCGAACTCTCACGCCCGATCAAACTGCTCATCGCCAGCCAACCGACGCGCGGGCTGGACGTGGGTTCCATCGAGTACATCCACCAGGTGATCGTGCGTATGCGCGACGCCGGGTGTGGCGTGCTGCTCGTCTCGGCTGAATTGGACGAGATCATGGCTCTCTCGGACCGCATCGCGGTGATGTACCAGGGGCAGATCATGGACACCCTGCCGGCTGCCCAGGCCACCAAGGAACAGTTGGGGTTGCTGATGGCCGGTGTCAAACAATGAACAATGAACAATGTGACCAATGACCAATTGTACCCTCTCAATAGATCCAAAATCGCTTCGAGGGGATTGCCAAATCCCCGCTCTTGGCCTGGATCTGGCGATCCAGGCCGAGCAAGATTGGTCTACTGAGTCTACTTTACACTCCCCAAGAATCGTGCTATACTGAGCACGTCGTACAAAGACCGTCGCTGGCAATAATATGTGGGGCAGGCTTTCTAGCCTGTCCAAGCGGCAGACTGGAAAGTCTGCCCCACATTGAAAAGATGCAGTTGGCGCTTACTCCAATCTTTGGTATACTACTGTGAGCAGTGAGGCAGGGCAACAAGCGTGGGTTGAGACGTGGGCACAGCGCATCGAGGCATTGGGCCTCTCACCGGTGGCGATGTCGCTCCTCGAGAGCGCCCGCGCGTTCGGATTCCTGGGCAGCCAGGCACTCCTCGTGGCCCAGCCGCTGGCGACCGGCATCGTGGACGACACGACGGTTGAACAGGCCGCGACTCTGCTGGACAGTCCACAACTATTAAAGCGGCTGGGGACATACCTGGAAAGAGAGAGGGGAGAGAGATGAACGTCGGGGCTATCCTCCTGCTGACCATCAGCACCCTGGTGCTGGTGGTGCTGCTGATCCTGCGCGGCAGGAAAGGGCCGCGCCCGACGATACGCCCGTTGCCTGCCTTCCAGCACCTAAAGGCCCAGGTGGGACAGACCGCCGAGCGCGGTGGCACAATTCACGTCGCGCTGGGCAGCGGCGGGCTGTACGAAGGGGATGTGACCCTGTCACTGGCCGGGCTCCAGACGGTAAAAGCGCTGGCCGGTGACGCCATCTCTTATGGCGTCCGGCCCATCATCACCGTGGGCGACCCCACGCTGCTCCCCCTGACCCAGGACACCCTGCGCCGGGCGTACGAGCAATGTGGTCTCGCACAGCAGTACGACCCTGGTCAGGTGCGCTTTATCGCCCCGTCACCGCTGGCGTATGCAGCCGGAGCCGGCCACGTGGTCGCAGCCGAGGACGTGACGACCAACGTGTTGGCCGGCGCCTTTGGAGCCGAGGTCTCGCTGATCGCCGACGCCGGAGCGCGGAATGATCTTGACCAGTTGGCCGCCGCCGCCACGCCCGGCGCCATCGGCGCGCTATACCCCACCACCGGCCACCTGGCCGTGGGGGAGGAACTGTACGCCGCCGGCGCCTACACGACCGGTGAGCGGCGTTACCTGGTCAGCCTAGTGGCCCAAGACATTTTGCGCGTGATTCTGGTGCTGGGCATTTTGGGGGCGGCTGCCCTGGCGTTTATAAATGGTTAGAGGAGCCCAATGAGCCGTCTCGTCAAACAGTGGATTCCCACCCTCATCGCCACAGTAACGGGCCTGATCGTACTGGCCGGATACCTGTTTCCAGGCCAACTGTTGGTCTATTATCAGGGCCGTATCACTCAATGGCGTGATGTTCTGATCGAGTGGGCAGTCATCGTGGCTGCTTTTGCCTTTGCCCTGGGCCTGCTCAACATCTTGCACGTTCATGGCGGGCGAGTGGTCCACGCACGCAAGGGTTGGTTCTACAGCCTGGTACTGTTGCTCGCTGCACTGGCAGCCTGTGTCCCTCCGATTCTGTACGGGCCATCAGGCGCCCTGACTCAGCAGATGCTCAACTATGTGATCGGGCCGTTGGGAGCGTCGCTGGCCGGACTGCTGGTCTTTACACTGACATTAGCGGCGTTCCGATTGCTGCGCGTGCGGCGCAGTGTAGGAGCCGTATTGTTTGTGCTGATCGTGGCTGTGGTACTGTTGGGAAGTACTCCCTTCGTGGGCCTAGAGTGGCTAGCCGACGCCCGAGACTGGATCATCAGTGTGCCGGGTATGGCGGGGGGACGCGGCTTGCTACTGGGCGTCGCGTTGGGCACGATGATCACTGCCCTACGCGTCCTCATGGGCAGCGACCGCCCTCATAGTGAATTCTGAGTAGTGGTGTGACGATGCATTGTCCCAAGTGTGGCGCGGATAATCTAAGAGGAAGCCACTTTTGTAGTGAATGTGGCGAACCGCTCCCGGGCACGGGGCTACGCTGCCCGATGTGCGGCACGATGAACTCTGTCGGTAACGCCTACTGCGACAAGTGCAACGCCCGCCTCATCCCGATGACCGCTCTACCCCCCGAGGAACCAGAGAGCGAACCGGCTCCGATCAAGGGACTCTCACTGCCCACAATCCCACTGAAGGAGGAAAGGGAACCACAAATTGAGGACGTGACAGAAGAAACCGGAGCAGAGGGAGCGGCCGTAGACGACTGGCTGGCGCAAATTCGGACTTTGGTGGAGGAAGCCGAGGAACCTCAAGAACCCGAATTTACGGCCGACGTCGAACCTGCCGATATCCCTGACCGGTTGAGCGTGGAGAAGAACGCGGATTTCAGGACATCAACGGATCAGGCACCTGCGCCAGCCGAGATCCCCGACTGGCTGCGCGAGATAAGACCGCCGGAAGCCGCGCCGCCGGTGGCCGAACCCGCGCCGGCCGAGATGCCCGACTGGTTGAGCGTGGGGAAGAACGCGGATTTCAGGACATCAACGGATCAGGCACCCGCGCCGGCCGAGATTCCCGACTGGCTGCGCGAGATGAGACCACCAGAGGAGACACCCCCCGCAGCCCCGCCGCCGGTGGCCGAGCCGGCACCCGCGCCGGCCGAGATGCCCGACTGGTTGAGCGTGGGGAAGAACGCGGATTTC
>CAYQTW010000137.1:0-8149 GCA_964420485.1 uncultured Anaerolineales bacterium | reverse complement strand
GTGTTACGCAATACGCAATACGTAGGTTTGGAGGGGCAGTCGTCAATGGAGCACAAGTTTAACGTTTTGGGCAAAGTGACTCCGCGCAAAGACGGGATCGCCAGAGTAACAGGGCAGGAGCGGTATACGGTTGACATCAGCCTGCCACACATGCTGCACGGCCGTATTCTTTCCAGCCCCTACGCCCACGCCCGCATCAAGAGCATTGATGTCAGCGAGGCAGAGGCGATGGGGGCCGTGTGTATCACCTTCGATGACATTCCTCACGTGCGCTACAACGAACGCATCATTACCATCCCCAAAGTCTTGCACAAGGACCACTATGTCTTGGCCGACAAAGTGCGGCGCATGGGAGAGGCGGTCGCCGCCGTGGCAGCAGAGACGGAGGAACTGGCCGAGAAGGCGGTGCGGGCCATCAAGGTCGAGTACGAGGTCCTGCCCGTGCTCACCGACCCCATCGAGGCGATGCAACCGGACGCCGAACCCATCTACGACACGGTGCTGTGGGGCGAGGAAGAGATCGAAATCGAGAACAACATCGCCTGTGCACGCGAGATTGAGGAAGGGGACGTGGAGCGGGCCTTCGCCGAGGCAGACGCCATCGTCGAGGGCACTTTTAAGACGACCAAAATCTACCACTCGCAGATGGAGCCCAAGTCGGTTGTGTGTCGCCCAGAGCCTGACGGCGGACTTACCGTCTGGCCGACGACGCAATCCATCCATAACGTGCGCATCTTGTTGGGTGAGATCTTCGACATCCCGCTGAGCAAAGTCAACGTCAAGCGCGTGCCCATCGGCGGCACCTTCGGGTCTAGCATTCAAATGAACCCTCCGATCCCGATCTGTGCCGCCCTGGCGCTCAAGGCTCGACGCCCGGTCAGGCTGTCATTGACGCGGGAAGAGGATATGCACGACCATACGCGCTACGGCATCCAGGTCCGCCTGAAACTGGCCGCGAAGAAGGACGGCACGCTGACCGGCGCGGATATGGAACTCATCGTGGATATTGGGGCGCACAACATCCAGGCTTATTCGTTCCTGGGGGTGTGCGTCGGCTGGATGGTCTCCCTCTATAAGTTCCCCAACGTGCGCTATCGCGGCACAGCGGTCTATACCAACAAAGCGCCCTCCTGCGCTATGCAGGGGTTCGGCAACCCGCAGATTACTTTTGCGGTCGAGTCGCTGATTGACGAACTGGCCGTGAAATTGAACGTGGACCCGATCGAGTTGCGGCTCAAGAACTATGTGGGCCTGGGAGATACCTTCTGGGGCCAGGGACCACTGGTGCGCTCCATCGTGCAGAGCGACGGAGTGCCAGAACTGCTGCGGCAGGGGGCAGAGATTATCGGCTGGGAGAAGCGCTTACCCCCCCCCAGCCCCCCCCTACGAAGGGAGGGAGAGCGCTACCGGCGAGGGATTGGGATGGCGCGCGGTTTCCACACCTCCAGCGCCGGCGCACCCCAGCCGGGGGACGTGATTGACTTCTCCGGCGCAATGGTCAAGATCAACACCGACGGTTCGGTAGACGTCATCACAGCTCTGATGGATCACGGCGGGGGCACACTGGAGGCAGTGGCCAAGCTGGTGGCCGAGGTGCTGTGCGTGCCGCTGGACAAGGTGAACATTGCTCCCGGCGAAACTCGTTCAACCGTCTACGACTGCGTCACGCACGCCACGCGGGGCGTTTATGCCGGCGGTGGTGCCGCTGTGAAGGCCGCGCAGAAGGTGCGGCAGGAGCTGTTGGAGACGGCGGCGCACTATCTGAACGTGATGCCAGAGGCACTGACAATTGGGTTCGACGAAGAGCGAGGCCAGGGCGTCGTCTACACCCCGGCGATACCGGACAGGCGCATGACCCTCAGCGAGATCGCCACCCGGTGCTGGACGGAAAGCTGGAAAACCATCGCCGCCGTGGTGAGTTACCGCCCGGTCAACTGCCCACCGGCCTACGTCACCGTGTTCCTGGAGGTGGAGGTAGACACCTGGACCGGTGTGGTGCGCACGGTGCGGGCCGCGATGGGCAGCGATTGCGGCACCATCATCAACCCGGACATGGCCATTGGCCAACTGGAGGGCGGGCTATCGAAAGGCGCGGGCTTCGCCCTCTACGAGGGCAACCGGTGGGACTCGCAGGGCCAGGTGTGGTCCAAGGGCTACATGATTGACGCTAAGACGCCCGGCATCGGCGAGAGCCCGTACCTGGATGGCCTGAAGGCACACTTCGCCGAGACCTATGAGCCCAGCGGGCCTTTCGGAGCAAAAGGCATCGGAGAGGCAGCGACCAACCCGGTGGCGGCGGCCTACGCCAACGCGATCTACAACGCCCTCGGCATCCGCTTCTACGAACTGCCAATCACGCCGGAGAAGATTCTGGAAGCGATCCGGCGAGTCAGCGAGTCGGCGAAATGAGCGAGTATAAACATCAAATGACGAATTCGCACATCCTGGTGCATAAGTTTGCCTATCTGGAGCCTACGTCGCTGAAGGAGGCCATCAATCTGCTGAGCCGGTACGGCGACCGCGCCCGGGTGCTGGCGGGCGGCACCGACCTGATCGTTCAGATGAAAATGGAACGTCTGGCTCCGGAGTATGTGATCAGTATCCGCAATATCCCCGGGTTGGACGGAATCTCGGTCCGGGACAGCGGACTGTACATTGGTGCCCGTACCTCCATACACACAATCCGCAACGCCCCTCAGATTCAGACTAACTGTCCGGCGCTTGCGGAGGCGTGCGCCTCTTTCAGCACCATGCAGATACAGATGATGGGCACCATCGGTGGGAACCTCTGCAACGCTTCCCCGGCATCGGATTCCGCCCCGGCGCTGATCGCCTTCGGCGCGGAGGCGGTGATTCAAGGTCCTGATGGCGAAAGGCGCTTACCATTGGAGGAGTTCTTCCTGGGGCCGGGAAACCCGGCTCTGCAGAAGGGCGAGTTGCTCCTCGGTATCACCCTCCCGCATCCCCGGCCAGGGACCGGGAGCGCGTTCCTCAAGATCACCCGTGTGACCGCCGACATCGCCAAAGTCAACGCGGCGGTGATGCTGGTACGGGATGGCCATCGCATCACAGACTGCCGGCTGGTCTTTGGATCGGTGGCGCCTACCCCGGTGCGGGCTAAAGAGGCCGAGACGCTGCTGATCGGACAGGTCTTCAGTTCCAACCTCGCCGCCGAGGCGGCCCGGGTCGCATCAGAGGAAGTCGCACCCATTGACGACGTACGCTCGACCGCCTGGTACCGGCGCAATATCGTCCACGTGCTGTGCTACGACGGCTTGAACACCGCGTGGGAGCGGGCGAGTGAGCGTGGGAGTGGGGGAGCAGGAAGTAGGGAGCAGGAGGCAGGAAGCAGGGAGCAGGAGGCAGAAAGTAGGGGGCAGGATTTCACGCATCACGTTTCACGCATCACGCATCACGTTTCATGCAACACGTACCACGACATTGATCTGACGGTAAACGGAACAAGACACCGGCTCAGGGTAGCCCCCAACGAACTCCTGCTGAACGTACTACGCGAAAGGCTGCAACTGACCGGCTCCAAGTACGGCTGCGGCATCGGCGAGTGCGGCGCGTGCACCGTCCAAATGAACGGCCAGCCGGTGCTGTCGTGTCTGGTGCTGGCCATCTCGGCCGACGGCAGTGACATTGTGACAGTCGAGGGTTTACAAGGACCGAGCGGAGAATTAGACCCATTGCAAGAGTCGTTCATCGAACATGCGGCCTTCCAGTGCGGCTATTGCACTCCCGGTATGTTGATGACGGCCAAGAGTTTGCTCCAGGAGAACCCTTGCCCCACAGAGGAAGAGGTACGGGATTATTTAAAGGGCAACCTCTGCCGTTGCACCGGCTATGCCAGCATCGTGCGGGCGGTGATGAGCTGTGCCGGTCCGCAGTCTGCCGATGATGCCTGATATGACCCGGGCCAAGAAAATCAGTTCTCTCTAACGAGTTGGAGTAATGGGAGGTACAGATGTTACCGGAGTTTGCACTTTTGATGCCCCAGACACTAGAGGAGGCCCTGGAGATGCTGGCCGAGGGTGCGCCCGATGTCGCACCGCTGGCCGGTGGTACGAACCTGGTGGTGGACATGCGCAGCGGTCGCTACTGCCCCGGCGTGGTGGTGAATATAGGAGGGCTGGAGGAACTGCGCGGCGTCCGGCGAGAGAACGGCCACCTGGTCGTGGGTGGCGGAGTGACCATCGCCGAGCTGCTGGACGACCCACTGATAGCTCAACACGCTCCCGTCCTGAGAGAAGCCGCTGCCGTTCTCGCTAACCCGTTGGTGCGCAACCGGGCTACTGTGGGTGGCAACCTGGCCGACGCCTCCCCCGCTGCGGATTCCGCGCCCCCGTTGTTGGTTCTGGGCGCGGAGGTGGAACTGGTGAGCCGGCAAGGGACGAGGCGTGTGCCGCTGGAGGATTTCTTCGTCCACGTGCGCAAGACGGTCCGCCGGCCGCAGGAATTGCTGGCAGCGATTCGCTGGCCTGTGCCGATGGAGCGCAGCGCCAGCGCTTTTCGCAAATTGGCACTGCGCAAAGCCGACGCCATATCGGTGCTCAACGCCGCCGTGAACGTGGAAAGAGACGGGGCTGGACGCTGCCGACAGGCGCGAATCGCCCTGGGTGCAGTGGCTCCAACCCCCATCCGTGCGCATGAAGCCGAGGAAGCATTGCGCGGTCAGCAACTGACACCGGTGACCATCGCCGAGGCCGCGCGCTTGGCGGCGGAGGCGACCCAGCCCATTGATGATATTCGAGGATCGGCCGCCTATCGCAAGCGGGTGGTGGAAGTGCTCGTGCGGCGATTGCTGGACGAAGTAGTAGTAAGGAGTAGGGAGTAGGAAGTATGGGGAAGATTCTACATTTTCAGCAGTTAGAGGTTTGGAAGGAGGCTCACAAACTGGTGCTGATGGTGTACCAAATCACGGAGGGATTTCCCAGCCACGAGCGGTTTGGGTTGGTTTCACAGATGCGCCGGGCGGCCGTCTCGGTGCCGGCTAACATCGCAGAAGGGTTCAAACGACGCGGGATTCGAGACAAAATCCACCTCTACAATATCGCGGAAGGCTCTTTGGAAGAACTCAAGTACTTTTTCATCCTTTCAAAGGACCTGGGCTATATCTCATCCAACGACGATTTGACGGCCCAATCAGAAACCGTCGGTCGCCTACTCAATGGTCTCATCACCAGCACCGAACGTCGCCGATAACCTACTCCCTACTCCTTACTCCCTATTCCTTACTCCCTTGATCAGGAGGAAAACGATGCAACCCAAAGTCATAACACTCAACGTGAACGGCCGAGAGCACTGGGTCGCACTGAACCCTAACGTGACCCTGCTCCAGGCTCTGCGTGACCTGGGTTATACCGACGTCAAGAACGGCTGTGAAAAGGGCGATTGCGGCGCGTGCGCCGTGCTGCTGAATGGCAAGGCCATCAACAGTTGCCTGGTCCTGGCCTGGCAAGCCGACGGCGCGGAGATCGTCACCGACGCGGGTCTGGGGACAATGAGCAACCCCCACCCGCTGCAAGAGGCTTTTGCCGACGCCGGAGCCGCTCAGTGTGGCTATTGCACGCCGGGCATGATCATAGCGGCTAAAGCTCTTCTGGACCGAAACCCGCATCCCACCGAAGACGAGATACGCGAGGCGCTCTCTGGCAACTTGTGTCGCTGCACCGGCTACACGCAGATCATCGAGGCGATCAAGCGAGTCAGCGAGGAGGCGAGGGAGGAAGGAGATGACGAATGACGTATAAAGCCAAACCACTACCCCCCGTGGAGTTGCCTGAGTTGCGTGTGGTAGGCAAGCCACTACGCCGGGTGGACGCGCTGGGCAAGGTGGTCGGCGCAACCGTCTACGCCGGTGATTTCTCTATGCCCAACATGCTCCACGCCAAGGTATTTCGCAGCAGCAAGCCCTCGGCGCGCATCAAGCGATTGGACGTGAGCCAAGCGCGGGCTCTGCCCGGCGTGGTCTGTGTGTTGACGGCAGATGACCTGCCGGACGCCAAACTCGTCACCGACATGCCAGGGCAGACCGGGCAGAAACAGCGCAAAGGATCGGACGCGCCGGTGCTGGCCACAGACAGAGTGCGCTTCGTCGGTGAGCCCATCGCCCTGGTGGCCGCGGAAACGCCGGACATCGCAGAACGAGCGTTGGAGCTGATCGAGATCGAATACGAACCGCTGCCGGGCATCTTCGATCCCGTGGAAGCGATGAAGCCCGGCGCTCCTGTTGTCTACGAACCGGATAACATCGTGGCCCGCTGGAGAATTAGTAAGGGCGACGTGGAGGCCGGCATGGCCGTGGCCGATGTGATCGTGGAGAACACCTTCCGCGTGCCCTTCGTTGATCACGCCTACATCGAGCCGGAGGCCGGCGTGGCCTGGGTAGACGAACGGGACGTGATCAACATCCGCGTCTGCACTCAGGTAGTAGAGCACTTCCGCAGCATCGCCAGGGCCGTGGGCGTCCCGCACAACAAGATTCACATCCAGGGCACGATGCTGGGCGGCGGCTTCGGCGGCAAAGAGGACATCACGGTCGAAATATTCCTGGCCCTGCTGGCCAAACACACGCGCCGCCCTGTGCGGTTGGTCTACACTCGTGAAGAGTCCATACAGGCCCATTCCAAGCGCCATCCCTTCATCATCACTCATCGCACCGGGGTCAAGAAAAACGGACGCATCACCGCCGCCGAGATCGAAATGGTTTCGGACGCCGGCGCTTACCCCTATCTGAGCCCCTACGTGCTACTCTACGCCACGGTCGGAGCGTGTGGCCCGTATCGCGTAGATAACCTCAACGTAGACAGCGTAGCGGTCGCCACCAACAACCCCTTTACCAGCGCTTTCCGCGGCTTCGGCTTTCCGCAGGCGGCCGTGGCCCACGAACAGCAGATGGACGAGATCGCCAAGACGCTAAACATGGATCCGCTGGAGGTGCGGCGCGTGAACTATCTCAGGACGGGGGACCGGAACAGCACAGGCCAGGAGATCAAGAGCGCTGTCTGGCTAGAAGAGACGGCCACGCGCGCGCTGGCGGCGTTGGGCGAAAAGACACCAGAGCGTGGCCCGCTCAAGGTGGGACAGGGCTTCGCTTCCTACTTACAAAGCTATGGTCGGATCACCTGGTTCCACGATACTTCCCGCGCCTGGGTTGGCCTTGAACTGGACGGCACCGTTGTGATCCGCTGCGGCGCGCCCGACCTGGGCGGCGGGCAAGTCAACAGTCTGTGCCAGATCGCCAGCGAGATACTGGGAGTACCCTTGGAGGACATAACGATCTACAGCACTGACTCGGCACTGACGCCTCTGGCGGGCACAACGACCGCTACCCGACAGTTGTACATGTCGGGCAACGCCGTCTTCCAGGCCGCGAGCGCTGTACGTCAGGTGCTGCTTGACCGGGCATCCAAGCACTTTGAAGAGGAACCCTGTGACCTGGACATGGCGGACGGCAAAGTGTTCATCAAGAGCGATCCGGAGAACGCGCTGCCACTATCAGAACTGGCCGCGATGTGTGCTGCGGAAGGATTGCCGCTTTCGAACCTGGCCCTGTTTAAGGCACCTTTCAGCGAGAAACTCGACCCCATGAATCTCCAGGGGGACGTGTTCCCCGACTTCACCTTTGGCGCGCAAGCCGTCGAGGTGGCAGTGGACACCGAGACGGGCGAGATCACGGTGCTCAAGAGCGTCGCCTGCCACGATGTGGGCCGGGCCATCAACCCCACCGCCGTCGTCGGGCAGATTCAGGGCGGCAGTGCCCAGGGGCTGGGTTACGCGCTGATGGAGGAGGTGATCGTCAAGGATGGCGTGATCCAGACGCCGTCGTTTTCCGAGTACCTGATCCCCACCTCGCGTGACATTCCAACGACAAAGGCCATCATCCTGGAGTCGGGCACAGGCGTGGGGCCGTTCGGGGCCAAGGGCATCGGCGAACCGGCGCTCACGCCGGCCGCACCCGCCGTGGCCAACGCCGTGGCCAATGCTATCGGCGCGCGCATCCACGAGTTGCCGCTGACGCCGGAGAAAGTGCTGGCGGCGCTGGACCGTGTCAGGAGTGGTGAGGAATAAACTATGGCAGAGCCATTTGACCTGCTATTGAGCGGAGGCACCGCTGTCACCGGCGCCGGGATACGCCGCGCCG
>CAYQTW010000136.1:0-8175 GCA_964420485.1 uncultured Anaerolineales bacterium | reverse complement strand
GAGCAAACCAATCTATCGCATTGCTGACATCTTGCACGAAAAGGCCGGGCAATACGAACTGACCATTTTCCACCGCGACGCCATCGCCTACCCGGAAGAGATCGTCCGCCAACTGTACGTCAAGAAACTGGTGAAGACACCACGAGCGCAAGCACCTAGGTGGCAGTGGTGGACTTGTTCTATTATGCAGCAGGAGTATGCTGATGTTCGATTGCGACAATCCTACTCTCCGTGACCTCCAACGCTACCACCGCGAACTGGACGCGGCCAAAGGTTTCCACTCTGACCTGTACTTTAACACGCTCCTGTTGCAGGAGGAGGTGGGGGAACTGACGTCGGTCGTAACGCGAGTGTGGTGCGCCGAGCGGCGCACGGGCGATCTCGACGCCGCATTGGCCCACCACCGCGACGGGTTGGCCGAGGAACTGGCCGATTGCCTGGCCTACGTCGTCAAACTAGCCAACTATACCGGGGTGGACCTGGAGACGGCGTACCTGTCCAAGATGCGGCGCAACCTGGGGCGGGAGTGGAGAGATCGGGGGGAGATGACGTAAAATCAGAACACGGATTGGGAGAATTGACGGATCAGGACAGCAGGAGTGGAGAGATCGGGGGGAGATGACGTAAAGCCAGGAGAATTGGTGGTTGAGGTGCAGGCCATCGCCGAGGAGTGAGGCTGATTTCGTTCTTGACTTTGCGCTGTAATCATGATAAACTCCCAGAGGTTGATCATGTGACCGGGGCTGTTCGGTTCTTTGCACAGAGCGGCCAAGTGGACAGGATTTAAACGGGATAAAAGCAAGAAAAAATCGTGGAAATCTTGTTAATCCTGTCCAAAAATGAGGCGCTTATTTGGAACTGGACAACCATGTATCATGTGCATCGCGAAAGAAAAGGAGGTGATGAACTGGGCTTTTCACATTCTCTCAAGGCTCTGCATCTCAGACTAGACTGAACTATCACCAAAAGGAGACAAAAATGTTAAAGTACAGAATTTCCCTATTCGTTTTGCTCGTTGTGACCACGATGCTGGCGGCCTGCGGAGGCGGCGAGCCACAGGTGGAAGGATGCCTGGGAACCGGCAAGGATGCCATCGTTGACCTCGAATGTCGCGAAATCACGATTGCCATTGAGAACGCTTATCTGCCTTTCAACTATATCGAGGTTGAGACGGGTGAGCCCGGTGGCTGGGACTATGACGCCTGGAACGAGATCTGCACCCGGCTGCACTGCAAGCCTGTTTACGTGGAGGCGGCCTGGGAGGGCATGATCCAGGCGGTGGGCGACGGCCAGTTCGATGCTGCGGCCGATGGCATCACCATCACCGAGGATCGGGCCGAGGTCGTGGACTTTTCCACGGGCTACATCAACATTGAGCAGCGGTTGCTGGTGCGCCTGGACGAGACCCGCATCGAGAGCATTGATGACATTATCAACGACGAGAGCCTCGTCCTCGGCACGCAGACCGGCACGACCAACTATGAGACGGCCGCCAAGTTCCTGCCGGAGGACCGCATCCAGGCTTTTGAGCAATTCCCATTTGCAGTGCAGGCGCTGATCGCCGGTGACGTGGACGCAGTCATCATTGACGAGGTGGCCGGCCAGGGATACCTGGGTGAGAACGCCGACAAACTGAAACTGGTGGGCCCGTCAATGTCCAGCGACCAGTTGGCCTTTATCTTCCCCAAGGGGAGTGACCTGGTTGACCCGGTGAACCAGGCGATCAATGCGATGAAGGCGGACGGCTTTCTTGAGGAACTGAACACCAAGTACTTTGGTCCGAACTTTACAATAACCTACGACGACATCCAGTAATTGCCGTATCTCATTGGATGAACTTGCCGGTGTGCAGAATCGAACTTTCTGCACACCGGTTTATTAAATGAGAGGAGTGATCCGTGGCCGACAAATCATCTATCTCAGTGGCAGAGAGCAGACCCCAAATGGAGCCGCCCCAGGTTCAACTCGGTAAACAGTGGACTGATATCCCCTGGTGGTTCGTGGCAATGATCCTGATCGCTATCTGGACGGGCTATTTTATTTTCACCAGGGAGAACTATCGCGAGGTTTTCGATTTCATCAAGGCCGGTCTCAGCGTGACTATTGTCACTTCACTCGTGTCCTATGGAATCGCGTTGGTGTTGGGCCTGCTGGCCGGGCTGGGGCGTATCTCGCGCAGTGTGGTGTTCAACAATCTCGCCACGCTATACATCGAACTTGTCCGTGGCATCCCGATGTTGGTGCTGATATTCTTCATCGCGCTGGTGGGTGTACCGATGGTAGTAGATGGCGTAAATGCCCTGGGTCAGTGGCTGAACAGCCTGGGCCTGACATTGGTCGGGGATCTCCTAACCAGTATGGAGAACCAGGCCGTCTCCATGAACGTGCGGGCTGTCGTCGCGCTATCTGTCACCTATGGAGCGTTCCTGGCCGAGATATTCCGGGCTGGCATCCAGTCCATCACGCGGGGGCAGATGGAGGCGGCTCGCTCGCTGGGCATGAGTTACGGGCAGGCCATGCGTTACGTCATTCTGCCGCAGGCGATCCGCAATGTCTTGCCCGCACTGGGCAATGACTTTGTGGCGATGGTCAAAGACTCATCGCTGGTATCGGTTCTGGCCGTGCGGGACATTACACAGATGTCGCGGTTGTATGCCGGTCGTTCATTCCGTTTCCGTGAGGCGTACATCACGCTGTCCGTCCTGTACTTGACGATGACAGTGACGCTCTCCCTGATAGTGCAATTTGTGGAAAGGCGGTTACGACGACATGGATGAGCACAAAGACATTATCGTCGTCAAGGATCTCTACAAACGCTTTGGCGACGTCGAGGCCATCAACGGCATCAACCTGACAGTCGAGCAGGGTACGGTTGTGGTCATAATCGGGCCGAGCGGCGGGGGCAAGTCAACCCTGTTACGCTGTATCAATTACCTGGAGGTACCGACCAGTGGAGAGGTCTGGGTAGACGGCCAACGCTTGACGACCAGCCCGAAACAACTCAACGCCGTCCGGGCCGAGATCGGAATGGTATTCCAACTCTTTAACCTGTTTCCGCATCTCAGCGTGCTGGATAATGTTACACTTGCTCAACGCATAGTACGCAAGCGATCGACTGAGGAGGCCGAAGCGATTGCGATGGAACAGTTGCGGCACGTGGGCATCCCGGAGAAAGCGCACGCCTACCCCACGCAACTATCGGGGGGACAACAACAGCGCGTGGCGATTGCGCGGGCGCTGGCGATGAACCCCAAGATCATGCTCTTTGACGAACCAACCTCGGCGCTCGACCCCGAGATGATCCGCGAGGTACTGGACGTGATGTTGGCGTTGGCGAAAGAGGGCATGACGATGGTGGTCGTCTCACACGAGATGGGGTTTGCCAGGGCTGCCGCTGACAGCATGATCCTTCTCGATGAGGGCCGCATCGTCGAGGAAACCACGCCAGAGTTGCTCTTCACCGCGCCCAAGCACGAGCGGACCAAGCAGTTCCTGAGCCAGATCTTGCACAAGTAGGCTTTCGGAAACAAGAATGTTTACCAAACAATGGGGAAAACTGACAGGATTTGCAAGATTTGCAGGATAAAA
Organism: uncultured Anaerolineales bacterium; assembly: GCA_964420485.1. GTDB lineage: Bacteria > Chloroflexota > Anaerolineae > B4-G1 > B4-G1 > CAYQTW01. Next base: position 4,587 of record CAYQTW010000136.1, on the reverse strand, counting down.
ACAGAAAAATAATGTATCTTCTCAATAGGTAGGGGCGAACCCTTGCGGTCGCCCTTGTGGGCAAGAGCAAGTCCTGCCCCTACCCCAGGATATTGAGAAGATACAAAATAATCTTGTTAATCCTGTCAAAAAGTCTGTTTGTCTAATGTTGCCAAACTGGTAACTATCCCGATAGCCACTTTGCTACCAATGTCTCTAGCGTTCCATCCGCCTCCATCTCTGCCAGCGCCTCGTTGATCGCCCGCAGGAGGCGCTGGCTGTCGCGCCGCACCGCCATGGCGTAAGGCTCCTTGACGACCGGCTGCCCCACGATGACCAATTCGTTTCCCGCCGGGATTTCCATCAGCGCCGAGACGTGATCCACCAGCGCGCCGTCGGTCTCCCCCGCCGCGACCGCCGCCAGCGCCTCGGCCGCCGTCTGATGCTGCACGACGGTCAGGCCAGACAATCTCCGCGCCCACTTTCGCGCCTCCAGGTCTCCCTGTGTGCCGAATTCCACCGCCAGCGTGTGCCCGCCCAGGTCGGCCATCTTCTCAATGCCGGACTCCGCGCGCACGACCAGCACCTGACCGGCGTCAAAGTATGAGGTCGAGTAGGCAAAATTGGCCATACGAGCGGGATTGACGACGAGCGCGGAGATGACCACGTCTACGCGATCCACCGCCAGCGCGTCGTAGAGGCCATCGTAGGGCAAGTTGGCGACGAACCGTGCCTCGACTCCCAGTCGCCGGCCCAATTCCCGCACCAGGGCCACGTCGAATCCGACCAACGTCCCGTCGGAAGCGACGCTCTCAAAGGGTGGGAAACTGGCATCCATCCCCACGCGCAGGACACCGGTCTCGCATACGCGATCCCAGGCGGCGTCGGGTGACGCGCACGCGACGAGGATAATGACCAATGAACAATGAACAATGACCAATGACCAATTTTTCTCCATCCTTCATCCTCCATTCTTTCCGATTGTACCCGTTACCTGTGGAGATGGCAAATCGCCATTCGCTATTCGCCATTCATCGTTCGCCAACGCAACCTTTTGAGGTATAATACGTAATGAAATTGTCTGAACGGAGTGCACGAGTGACTGACGAAAAAAAGTGGATACAACTGGCGCTGGATGGTGATCAGGTCGCGTTCGGGCAACTGGTTACGGCTTACCAGACGCCCGTCTACAACCTGGCCTACCGCATGTTGGGCAACGCGGGCGAGGCCGAGGAAGCCGCGCAAGAGACATTCCTGCGGGTCTACCTCCACCTACACAGTTATGACTCGCAGCGGCCTTTCCGTTCCTGGTTGCTGTCCATTGCCTCTCACTACTGCATTGACCGGTTGCGCCGTCGGCGGATCGTCTATCTGCCGCTGGAGGACGAGATCGCCGCGCCCGTCCGGATGGTGGGCGACAGCCCCAACCCAGAGGCCGTTTTGGTGCGGCGAGAGCAGGAGGAATGGGTGCAGCGACTCCTGGTGTCTCTCCCGCCCATTGACCGGGCGGCGATCACGCTCCGTTACTGGTACGATTATTCTTACGAGGAGATTGCCGAGGGGCTGGGTCTGACGGTGAGCGCGGTCAAATCGCGGCTCTACCGCGCTCGGCGTCTCCTGGCAAAGGTGGTACAGAGAGAGTGATACTGGTCCGAGTCGGCTTCAGCCGACTTGGGCCCCAGCCTGCGAATTTCCATTCGCAGCAAGGAGAAACAGATGATACGTTGTGAGCAGACTGGTGAAATGATGTCAGCGCGGCTGGATGGTCGCCTGGATAGCACAGAGATCGCTCTCCTGGAAGAACACCTGGCCGCGTGCAGCGTGTGCCGGGCCGAATGGCGCGGATTGCAGGCGCTCGACCGCGTGCTGGCCTCCGCCCAGACGGTGCGTGCCCCGGTTCGCCTGCGCGTGCAGATCATGGCCCGCCTGAGCCGCAGAGAGCAGGCCCGCTGTGCGATCATTGGCGGCATGGCGCTGGCATTGGGGACGGTGGCGCTGGCGCTGCTCGTGCTGTCGCCGATCTTTGTCGGCTTGCTGGACGTGATGGGCATTGCGCCGGTGCTGATCAGTGGTGGCCTGGAGACCGTCACCCACTTGCTGGCTCTCCTGGGGGCGCTTGGGCGTGCCTTGCTCGTGATGGTAGAGACGTTTGCCGTTCCCCTTGCCTGCCTGGGTCTGTTCGGCCTGATGATAACACTGGCGCTGAATGGTCTATGGATAGGCACGGTGCGCCACCTGCGAGTAGGGGTGCCCGGCGACTGAAAGTCGCGGCGACGTCTGCGAAACCTGCCTTCGCAGGTTAAAATCAGTCGGCGAAGGCCGACTTTGCAGCCGTTGGTGCAGTTTCAACTGCCATCAATGGAAGGTATCAACAAAACAACAGGAGATATTGATGAAAAGGTTTACAATCACATTGGCGCTACTCTTGTTACTGGGCAGTACACTGGCGTGCAACATCACAGTGCCGGCAGTGCCCGACATTGACATCCAGGTGCCAACCGTCGAGGTTGGGGAGATGGAGGATGAACGACAAACGATCCCCCTGTCGGAAGCCGCATCGGCCTCCGTCGAGGTCATCTTTGGCGCGGGCGAATTAGAGATCGAGACTGGGGTCTCCGACCAACTCTTTTCCGGCCACTTTCGCTACAACGTCGAACGGTGGGCGCCGGAGGTGACCTACGAGAACGACGTGTTGACTATCGAACAAGGAGGCATTGGGAAAGAAGGGGGCATCCCCACCGGATTGACCCACAACGAGTGGAAACTGGAATTCTCACCCGAAATCCCGCTCGAAATGGATTTCAAGGTTGGTGCCGGCAAGGGAGAATTAGACTTTACCGGGCTGCAACTGACGGCGCTCGACCTGGACCTGGGCGCGGGGGACTTTGTCGTGCGTTTCGACGAGCCGAACAAGGCCCAGATGAGTTGCCTCACGCTGGATGCCGGGGCCTCGAAACTGGAGGTGATCGGGATCGGACACGCAGGGTTGGAGCAGATGAAGGTGCAGGGCGGCGTGGGCAACATCACCCTGGACTTTACAGGAGCCTGGCCCCACTCGGCCGAGGTGCAGGTCACGGCCGGCGTCGGCATGGTCACCTTGCGCTTGCCCGATGACGTGGGCGTGCGGGTCGAGACCCAGGGCGGGCTATCGAACGTGGAGGTGTCCGGGCTCCATCAGGAAGGCGGCGCTTATGTCAATGACGCCTGGGGCGAAACAGAGACAGGGGTGCATATCCAGGTCACGACCGGTGTCGGCGACCTGCGCCTGATTGAGGTGCCCAACTAATTGACAGGTTCGTAGTGGCGACTTTCGCTTCTTCCGCTTGTTTGGCGACCAAAGTCGCTACTACAAGCCCTCAGTATCAATGGAGGTGAAATGATGCACAAGCAATGCTTTATCTGGCTGATCGTGTTGCTGGTCATGGGACTGCTGCTCTCGGCTGTGCCAGCACTGGCGGATGGCGACCCGCCTGGTGACGATGGCGTCGTTCTATGGAACGAGGACTATGTACTGGGCGATGGCGAGCGGGTGAATGGTGACCTGGTCGTTTTCAATGGCGACGTGACCCTGGAAGCCGGCAGCCGTGTCGCAGGTTCCGTCGTCGTCTGGAACGGGGGCGCCGACGTGGAGGGTACCGTCGAGGGAGACCTGGTCGTCTCGGGCGGGAACATCTACCTGGGCGACAGCGCCGTGGTGGAAGGGGATGTCGTGTGTAGTTGGAATTGTAACATCGAAGTGGAGGAAGGCGCCCGCATAGATGGAAGTATCGTCGAGGGCATACCCCTGCGCGGCCTGCACTTTGATCAGTGGCCCGAGTTTCCCGGAGTTCCAATCCCACCATCCCCACCACTCGCCTCCTGGGTCGCCGGCCCGGAACGAGTGCTGTCTTGGATGCTCAAGATCATGCGCGGTGTGGTTGGGGTATTGGTGATCGCGGCAGTGGCCGGGCTGGTGGCGCTGATGTGGCCCCGCCAGACGGCGCAGGTCGGCAGAACCGTGGTCGAGGCTCCGTGGCCCAGTTTCGGGATCGGGTTGTTGACGGTAGGGGCTGCCACGGCGCTCATCATCATGCTGGCGATCACCGTGTGCCTGTCACCGGTCGCGGCGCTGGCGGCGCTGGCCCTGGGCGCGGCCGGGCTGTTTGGCTGGATCGGGGTCGGCATGCTGGTCGGGGAGCGGCTACTGCAAGCGCTCAATGCTCGTGGCATCGCGCCAATATGGGCCGCCGGGCTGGGGACGCTGCTCATCACACTGATCAGCACAGGGTTGAGCGCTGCCTTCTGTCTGGCGCCGTTTGGATGGCTTATGGTTTGCGTTTTGGGCTGCCTGGGGTTGGGCGCTGTCGTACTGACCCGTTTCGGCACGACGGACTATGTCCCCAGCCATCCGACCTCGCCTCCGCCGTTGCTGGTCGAAGAACCAGAACTAGTTGAGCCACAGGAGGAGGCGGAGAGCAGCGAGGCATAAGATACACAATTACGTGCCATCAGGAGCCGGGGAGAGTCACTTGTCTCTCCGGCTTTATAATGCGTGCTCAAAAGTAGGGGCAATCCCAATGTCAAGTTAAGGATTGTAAAGACCTGCCAGGTTTCCGCCAGAGCTTTTGT
>CAYQTW010000135.1:0-8181 GCA_964420485.1 uncultured Anaerolineales bacterium | reverse complement strand
CACGGCCACGCTTCGCGGTGACGGCTCAGCGGAACCGTCGCGCCCGACAGTCAGTCCCAGCCCCTGGGCGGCGCTGATGACTCCCAACGCCATCAAATCATTGCAGGCGATGATAGCACTGGGAGGGTCGTCCCGCGTCAGAAAGGCCCGCCCAATCTCGTGGCCGCTGCGCTCCGTCAGGTCACCGTGTTCGACTAATGTTTGCTCAATGGGCAGGCCCGCCTCCGCCATGGCCTCCTCAAACCCCAGCCGGCGGTAGTGAGCGAACGTCAGGTTCTCCGGCGGAAGGATGATGGCGATGCGGCGGTGGCCCAGGGCAATCAGATGGTATGTGGCCTCGCGGATGCCGGCAGCGCCGTCCACGTCGAGGTAACAAAAGTCGCCCTCCACACGGGAGCGGCCAAAGGCGACGAAAGGGAACCGTTGCTCCAGCAAGTAGGCGATGCGTGCGTCCTGTTCGCGGGTGCGCACCACCAGCATACCATCCACGCGGCGCCCCTGGACGAAACGTTCGTAGGTCTGCATCTCGGCAGGTGTGTCCGGGGAGCAGGTGGAGACGAGGACGTCGTAATCCTGCTCGGCGGCAGCGTTGCCGATGCCAGCCATCAACTCGCTAAAGTAGGGGTCCGAAAAGCGCGGGCCAAAGGTGGGGATGATAAAGCCAATGACATCGGTGCTCTGTTTCTGCAAGCGGCGGGCGGTGACGTTGGGGTGGTATCCCATCTCCCGGGCAGCTTGCAAGACCCGCTGGCGTGTGGCCGGTGCGACGCCGGAGTAACCAGCCAGGGCTCGTGAGACGGTAGCGACCGAAACACCCAGATGGGTGGCAATGTCTTGCAGAGTTACAGGCATAGGAGGTTCCTGTGTGGGAGAAGGCGCGATCTAAAACGTTTTAGACCTGCCAATATTATACTCTAAAACGTTTTAGATGTCAAGAGGGTTGATCGGGTTTTCCTGGGGCAAATCATCGGACGAGGGACAGAGTTGCGCGAATAGCGAGAATGAGGTATCCTTATATGGTGTCCCCAATGTGCACGACTGGCGTGCTTTTCAATCACCTGAACCCTGTTGATTGACAAAGCCGGAAAACGATGATTCGGACACGGATTTCACAGATTGGCAGGACAATAGCAAGGAGAATCCGTGTGATTCCGTGTCCAATGTTAAATTTGTCAGCCAATCAGCACCTGAACTGAGAAAGGATTAGCAGGGTATTTTGTTATGTCAGAACACAATTTTGATGCCGTTGTCTTTGATCTGGATGGTGTGATCACCCACACCGCTTCGGTGCATAGCGCCGCCTGGAAACAGATGTTTGACGAATTTCTGCAAGCCTACGCCGCCAAGACCGGTGAACCTGTGCGCGAGTTTTCCCACACCCACGACTATTTGCCCTACATAGACGGAAAACCCAGGTACAAGGGTGTGGCCTCATTCCTGCAATCGCGGAGCATTGATCTTCCCTTTGGCACCCCGGCCGATAGTCCGCGCCAGGAGACGATCTGTGGATTGGGCAACCGCAAGAACGAGATATTCAACGAGATGATTGCCGGGGGAGGGGTGGGAGTATTCTCTTCCACCGTGGACTTTGTCAAGCACCTGCGTGATAGGGGTATTAGAGTGGGTGTGGCTTCGTCCAGCAAGAACTGCAAAACAGTCCTGGATGCAGCCGGACTATCAGACCTCTTTGAAACGCGGGTAGATGGAATTGTCTCCGCCGAACTCGGTCTGAAGGGAAAACCGGAACCCGACATCTTTACTACCGCCTGCGATAATCTCGGCGTACACTATGATCGGGCCGTTATCGTGGAGGATGCCGTTTCCGGTGTGCAGGCGGGATTGAACGGGAACTTTGGTCTGGTTCTGGGCATTGCCCGGGAGAACAACGAGTCGGAACTGAAACTCAACGGCGCAGACATCGTCGTCAAGGACCTGGGCGAAATTGATTTTGACGACCTGGAAGAATGGTTTTCAAAAGGACTCGACCAAGAGCAATGGTCTCTGAGTTATTTCGACTATTCCAGAGAGAAAGAAGGAACCCGGGAAGCGCTCTGCACAGTGGGGAACGGGTATTTCGGGACTCGCGGCGCTCTGGAAGAATCCAAGGCGAACGGTACGAATTATCCAGGCACCTACATTGCCGGGGTGTATAACCGGCTGGAATCCGAGGTGGCCGGGCGAACTATCGTCAACGAAGATTTCGTGAACTGTCCCAACTGGTTGCCTTTGACCTTTAGGATTGGGAATGATGAATGGCTGGACGTGAACAAAACAGAGATTGTCAGTTTCACCCGCCGGTTGGATTTTCGGAATGGCGTTCTCTACAGAAGGATGGTGGTGAGAGATACCGCCGCCAGAGAAACCTTGATCGAATCCAGCCGCCTGGTCAGTATGGCTCAACCCCATCTGGCAGCGCTCAGGTACAGCATCACACCCCTGAACTATGCCGGGCGCATTTCTGTCCGGTCGGGATTGGACGGCAGTATCGTCAATGCCGGCGTGGAACGCTACCGTGGCCTCAGTTCGAAACACCTGGAGCCGGTCACTGAGGGGGGGCGGGATAATGTCAGTTACATAGTGCTGCAAACCAATCAATCCCGGATTCGGATAGCGGAGGTCGCTAAAGTTCTTGTCTCCGTTAACAGTGAGCGTGTTAATCCAGAAATCACCCTGGACAGCCAAGCGGGGGTAGTCTATTCGACCTTTGATCTGGAAGCAAAACAGGATTGCTCCATCACTGTTGACAAAGTGGTGGCTATTTATACTTCTAATGACAAGGACGTCGAGAACCCGCTGGAAGCAGCGCAAGAGGCCCTGCAGAATACCAACAGTTTTGAAGATGTGTTACAGGCCAGCGCCGCCGCCTGGGCAGACGTGTGGGAAAAGATCGACATTCAGATAGAAGGCGACCGCCTGGCGCAAAAACTGATCAGACTGCACCTGTACCACTTGCTGGTGACGGCGTCGCCCCACAACGTTGACATTGACGCCGGGATCCCGGCTCGGGGATTACACGGGGAAGCCTATCGCGGGCACATTTTCTGGGACGAACTGTTTGTCCTGCCGTTCTACGATCTGCATTTCTCAGACACGGCCAGGTCTGTTCTCCTGTACCGGTATCGGAGATTGGATCAGGCCAGGGCTTGTGCAAAAGAGTATGGGTACGAGGGAGCAATGTTCCCCTGGCAGAGCGGCAGTGACGGCCGGGAAGAGACGCAGGTGCTCCACTTGAACCCAATGTCCGGGGAGTGGGGTGCCGATCACAGTTCACTTCAAAGACACGTTTCTTTGGCCATTGCCTACAACGTCTGGCAATATTTCTGGATCACCAATGATACTGAATTCCTCGAAACGTATGGCGCCGAGATGTTTCTGGAAATCTGTCGTTTCTGGGCCAGTAAGGCAAGTTACAATGAGCAGACGGGACGTTACGAAATAGACCGAGTTATGGGACCGGACGAGTATCACGAAAAGTACCCTGATGCAGAGATAGGCGGGTTGAAAGATAACGCCTACACAAATATCATGGCCGTTTGGGCTTTCAACACGGCTTTCGAGATCCTCGATGTACTGGGTGAGCAGGACAGAAAGGAGATCGCAGAGAAAATCGGCCTGACGGAAAAAGAACTGGAACGATGGCAGGATATCAGCCAGAGAATACACATCCCCATTTCCGACGCCGGTATCCTGGAGCAATACGACGGCTATTTTGATCTGAAAGAATTGGATTGGGACGGGTACAAAAAAAAGTATGGCAATATCAGCAGAATGGACCGCATTCTGAAGGCGGAAGGAAAATCCCCGGATGAATACAAAGTGGCTAAACAGGCAGATGCCTTGATGACGTTCTATAATCTGGATGTAGGCCAAGTGGCAGAAATTCTGAATAAGGCCGGTTACGCCACCGGGGGTGATTTGTTGCAGGTGAACCTGGACTATTATTTGCAGAGGACGTCCCATGGTTCTACACTGAGCAGGCTGGTCCATTCCTACCTGGCAAACCTGGTGGGGGACAGGGAACTCAGTTGGCAGTTTTATCTGGAGGCGCTCAAGAGCGATTATACGGATATTCAGGGTGGCACGACAAAAGAGGGCATTCACACAGGAGTTATGGCCGGGACAGTGATTTTGGCATTGAAGGCTTATGCGGGGCTGGATGTGAGCGGCGAACAGATCAAAATTGCTCCCCGTTTGCCCGCAGCCTGGCGTAAGGTGTCTTTTAGTGTTGAATTCAGGGGAGATAGGTATCATTTCGTAGTGATGCCGGAGAACACAGATTGGCAGGATTGGCGGATTCGGAAGTAACGCCTGAGAAAGTGGAAAATTTGATAACGTCCGCAAGAAATCGAAGGAGAATCGTGAAATGTTAGGAGATGTACTTCTGATCACAAAAAAGCACGAAAAAGCGGCGGCACAGATCGTTGACAGACTGGGCAGAATCGAGTCGGACAAAATGGTGATAGCCATTGGGGGTGAATCTGGTTCTGGGAAGTCTGAATTGGCCCATGTGACAAGTAGACGGCTGAAGGACAAAGGAAAATTGGCCAAGATTCTCCACATAGATAATTATTACAAGATTCCTCCCCAGGAAAGAACAGAGTGGAGAAAGAGACACGGCGTAGAAAGCATCGGGTTGTCAGAATACGATTGGGGCCTGATCAACCAGAACATTGCCGAGTTCAGGGAAAGCAAGGAGGCGGTTCTGCCCTGTATAGACCTACTGACCGATCAGCAAGACAAGTTGATCACAAACTTTGAAGGCATAAAGTATCTCATCGTGGAAGGACTATATTCCCTCAAGGCAGATGCGGATTTGAGGATATTTATTGATTTAACTTACCACGAGACGAAAAAGGCTCAAATCCTTAGGGGGAAAGAACCGCAGAACAAGTTTAGGCTACAGGTGTTGCAAAGGGAACACGAGGTGGTGCAGTCTTTGCGGCCATCAGCAGACCTTTTGGTGACTGAAGATTTTGACGTGGTCAAAGCCAGGGAATAGGCCGAGCAGGCAGTTACTCTGGGACTGGCACAAGATTGAATAGAGTTATTGGAGGAAACGAGCAAATGGTCATCACCCAGGAACTAGGTCTGCGCACTCGCGGCCACTGCGACATCCAGGACATTACCCCCCAGGTCGCGGGCGCGGTGAGGGATGCGGGCTTGCAGGCAGGCATCGTCACCATCTTTTGCCCCGGCTCGACCGGCGGCCTGACCACCATTGAGTACGAGAACGGTGCATTGGCCGATCTTGAACAGGTGCTTGACGAGATCACGCCGCCCGACCGGGACTACCGCCACCACCTGCGCTGGGGGGACGACAACGGGCACTCCCACGTCCGCGCTGCCCTGATCAGCCCCTCGCTGACGGTGCCCTTTGTCGAGGGCCGCCTCACGTTGGGCACGTGGCAGCAGATCGTGTTCCTCGATTTCGACACCCGCCCCAGGTCACGCCAGCTAATCGTGCAGATGATAGGAGAGTAGACCCAGCGCCGCCGTAAACAGACGGCGCTGGGCTGCAAAGACAACCCAGCATCGGCTCTTCAGACCGATGCGCAGGAGGCAAAAGATGCCCAACTCTAAAATGATGGAAGCGACGGCCGAACGACGCCGCAAGATGCGCCCCCAGGCCAAGCGCGCCTACCGCAAGTATGGTGCGCGGACACACGAATTGATCCGCCAGATGGGCGGCCCCACACAGGCTGACCACGATCGGGCCTACGACCGGCTGGCCCGCATGGGCGAATTTATCACATCCGAACTGCTAGAGGCCCTGGCTGACCCGACGTTGGACCCTATCGCCGCCGACGAAGTCGTCTCCCTCCTGGGTGGCACCGGCGACGAGCGAGCGCGGGAGCCGGTGTGGCAATTCCTCCAGGCCAACCTGGACGATCCAGAGCGGGTCTCAACAGCCGCGTTGAGCCTGTCCGGCCTGGGGGATGACCGCGCCTTGCCCTACCTGCGCGAAGAAATGGACGCCGACGATGAGGAAATCGTCTCCAATGCAGTGGCGAGCATGATCATGATGGGACAGATGGAGGACATCCCTCACCTGCGCCAGGTGCATCGCCGCCACCGCGCCAATCACGAGATTCGTTTCGGCATCGCCAACGCCATACTCACCATCTTGGGCCAGGCTGACCAGTACACCTTTAGCCGGACGATGGATGATATCCAGGCCAATTTCGCGGATCGAGACCTGTGGGCCGACTTGTGGGCCATCCTGGAGAGCCAGTTTGGAACCCCACACTACCCGGTGCATTGAATCAGACAAGGCGAAATGTTCCTGAAACAAACAACTTGTACAGATCACTTTTTCCCCACTGACGTCGTCGCCACCGGCGAGGTTCTCTGGGACGTCATCGGAGCGGCCAAGCACCTGGGCGGCGCGCCCTTTAACTTTGCCGTCCACTGCCACCATCTGGGCGCCCGCAGCGCCATTGTCAGCCGCGTGGGCCAGGACGAACTGGGCGACGAAATTATGGCCCGGGCGCGAGACCTGGGTGTGGACACCAGCCTGATTCAGCATGACAGCGAGCATCCAACGGGGCAGGTGCGCGTCACGCTCGACGCTCGCGGCCAGCCCGAGTTCGACATCTGCACCGGCGCGGCCTATGACTATCTCGCTGCCAGCCCGGCCGCAATCGAGCGCGTCCACACCGCCGACGTGGTCTGCTTTGGCACGCTGGCGCAGCGGTGCCCGGTGGCGCGGCAGTCCATCGCCACACTGCTGGAGGCCGCCTCCCTTCGACAGGCTCAGGGCAGCGCGCATGCGCTCCTCGTCTGCGATCTGAACCTGCGCCCGCCTCACCATTCCGTCGAGGTCGTGCGCGACTCGCTGGCGCGGTGCCACTTGCTCAAGTTGAACGGCGACGAACTGCGCGTGGTGCAAGGGATGCTGGGGCGGGACGGCCTGGACGAGGACGCTTTTCTGCTCTACCTGCTGGACGCCTACAAGATAGAGTTGGTCTGCGTGACGCTGGACGCGCGCGGGTGCATCCTGCGCACGCTCGAGGAGCGAGTCGCCGCGCCCGGTTATCCGTGCCGGGTCGTGGACACGGTCGGCTCCGGGGATGCTTTCACGGCGGCGCTGGTCGTGAAATATCTAGCGGGCTGGCCGCTGGCCGAGGTGGCCGACTTTGCCAACCTGGTGGGGGCCTACGTCGCCACGCAGCACGGCGCGACGCCGCCCATCACGCCGGACGCGCTGAGAGATTTTGCCAACAAATAGCAATGAACAATGAACAACCCCCCTCACCCAGCAAACAACGCCGATCAGCCTTTCCACTGCCCTGGCTGATCGTCGCGCTCGCGGTAGTGGCGTCCCTGGCCTTTCTCATCGCCACGCCGGGCGGACTGCTGACCAAGGCTGACTTGATCTGCAGTGCCGTGTGCGGCCGCCTGACGGCGCACTCGTTCATTATCGCCGGACGCCAACTGCCGCTCTGCGCTCGCTGCACCGGCACTTTTATCGGCGCGCTGGTCGGGTTCTTGGGACAGGCCATGGTACTACGCCGCCACCGCGCCGCCGAGTTCCCTCCCCCGTTCATCATTGTCATCATTGCCGTCTTTACGCTGATGTGGGCCGGCGATGGCCTCAATTCCTACCTGACCATCCTCAACGGCCCGCACCTCTACGAATCTCAGAATTGGCTAAGACTAGTCACCGGTGCGCTCAACGGGTTGACGATGAGCGTGCTCGTCTACCCGGTCGTCAACTTTACGCTGTGGCGACACCCCCTCCCTGAGCGCGCCATGCGGAACCTGCGCGATTTGAGCATACTACTGTTGCTCGAAGCCGGCATGGTTGGCCTGGTACTCACCCGATGGTCTCTTTTGCTCTACCCACTGGCCCTGTTGAGCGCACTGGGCGTGTTGGCCCTGCTCACCAGCGTCAATAGCATACTGGTGGTAATGATCGTGCGGCGGGAGAACGTGGTAGAGACCTGGCAGGAAGCAACCATCCCGCTGTTGGCCGGCTTTACATTGAGCATCATCCAGATCAGTGTGATGGACATTGTGAGGTACACACTCACCGGCACGATGGAAAGCATTCTCCCGCTACCTTGAGCACGCTGTCAGGAGAACATGGATCGGGAGGATTGGCGGATCAGATCAGATAATCCCGCCGCATCTGCTCAATAAAGTGGGGCAATGTAGCCGAGGTTTCCATACCTCGCGGGC
>CAYQTW010000134.1:0-8270 GCA_964420485.1 uncultured Anaerolineales bacterium | reverse complement strand
ACGTCTGGCAGAGATAACCGCTGAAAGCATCTAAGTGGGAAACTCGCCCCAAGATGAGGTCCCCCACCGGATTAACCGGGTAAGACCGCCGGAAGATTACCGGTTTGATAGGCGGGAGGTGTAAGCGCAGTAATGCGTTCAGCCAACCCGTACTAATGGTCGAGGACTTGATACGTGGTGCGGAGAACTTGAAGTTTTGGCCCTGTTCAGTTGATAAATTCTATAATTACAAGAATCTCTTGGTGATTCTAGCGGCGGGGGTACACCCGGTCCCATCTCGAACCCGGCAGTTAAGCCCGCCAGCGCCGATGGTACTGGGGGGGCAGCCCCCTGGGAGAGTAGGTCATTGCCAAGAGATTTTTGCGTTTTTAGCCCTTCACCCGTCGCTGCCCCCCTCATGAACACGCCGCTACTTCATAATGTAATAAGTCCCCTTTTTGGCCCCAATCTTGAGCAAGACTCCCCGCTCCACCAGGTCCACCAGGTCCAACCGCAGTGTCTCGGCACTGACGTCCGGGCAGAGTTTGCGATATTCGCGGTTGGTGATGCGGCCCTGTTCCTGCACGTAGGTCAACGCCCTGATCTGTCGCTCGTTCATCGTGCGCGTCCAGGCAGGCACGGGGGCGCGCTCGCGGACATTGTAGAGCGTGACGGTGAAGGAATAGGGGGTGTCTTTGAACGTGGGTGACGGATGACCGGCCCGCACCATCTCCTCGATCATCAGATCCACGCCCAGCCCCAGTTCCTCGATGTAGCCCCACTGATACAGACCAGAGACGATGCGCGGGTTGCGCGAAAAGTGCTCCTCGACGATGTTGTCTACAGTAATGAAACCGGGCAATCCGCCCGGGCTCGTGATTTCCATACGGTCGGAGAACATGCGCACCTCGATGCGCCGCCCCCCCAGCCGGTAGTCCCGGTGCGCTACGGCGTTGACCAATGCCTCACGCACGGCTGCGACCGGGTACTCGGTGCGTTCCTCTCGCTCAAGCCCGGTGACGACCGCGCCGGTGCGCATCTCCTCGCCCACGACTTCCCAGGTGCGCTGAATGATGCGCGCCAGCGGCCCGCCTATCTCCTCGCGACGGCCATAACCCGGCTGCCCGGTCTCGCCCCGGGGCAGTTTGCCGACGAACTTGACAAAGGTCAGTCCACTCTGGGGCAAGAACGCCTGGGGGTTGCGAGCGAACAGCAGCACCCCCCCTACGGTGGGGCGCCCGTCCTCATCCACGGCTCCCACTTCGAGCAGCAAGTCGTCTGTGGAATGTGTCCATTCCCGGTGCTGGCGCTCCTCCCACTTGGTCACGAACTCGGCGATCACCTCGTCGTCCAAGTCCTCCCTGCGCGCCCCAGGCGCAGGTTCTGCCTCCAAATCACCGATGGACTTGGTGGCGGCCAGTTGGCGGATTTGACCGCCGCTGAGGGGACGATTCTCCTCGCCAGCACGGACCAACACGCGCCCGTCGGCCAGGCTGTGGAGTTCGGGGCTGCGGGTGACTACGATGGCAAAGGCCAGACCCTCTTCGGCGGCAGCCTGATGCCAGCGGGCCTCCACCGGCGGGCGGCACTCTCCTATCGCGGCCCGCAGTGCCACTTCGACCTCGTCCGCGTAGGCATGTCCGGTGGCCCGTCCTGTTTCGTCCACGCCGATGAGGATAGTGCCTCCGTCGGAATTGGCAAAAGCCACCAGCGTCTCTGCCAGCAGTTGAGTCTCCGGCTCTGGTATGAGAGCCAGCAGTTGGCCGGAGCGATACTCGTGCAAACTGTCTTCCATCTATCTTTTACCTCCATGTACAGATGGACATATTATACCGCAAAGATGCCGGAAGCGCGAAATGCGATTCAAACGCTATCGAAAAAGTGATGGGAATCTTTGCCATGGGATTCCGCAACAAGTCGGCCCAGCGCTACACCGCTATACATTGGGTCGACTTTTTGATACCGAATCTGGAGGCTGCGTTGGATCAGTCCCCACATCCGGGAGTTAGCTCACGGGACTTGGTGCGGAATCCCCCTAATCTGCTCACTTGTGCGACTGGCGGGATTGGTGTATACTGCCCCTGTTCTGATAATCAAACTATTATGAGGAGGGCCAAATAAAAAATGAAGGTCTCCTGTTTACAAGAAAACTTGAGCAAAGGCTTGAGCATCGTTGGACGGGCGGTCTCACCCCGCTCCACACTGCCGGTGCTGGGCAATGTACTCCTGGCGACCGACGCCGGACGGCTCAAACTTTCTGCCACCAACCTGGAAATCGGCATCAACTGCTGGATCGGGGCCAAGGTGGAAGACGAGGGAGCGACTACCGTACCAGCGCGTACATTCATTGACCTGGTCAACGCGCTGCCGCCAGAACAGGTGGATATGGAACTGGTCGTGAGCACGCAGACGCTCAACCTGCACGCCGGGCGCAGCGAGGCGAACATCAAGGGCATTGACGCGCAAGAGTTCCCCATCGTGCCCGTGCCCGAGGGTGAAGGGGGCATCCCCATTGAGCCAGGCGTGCTGCGCACGGCGATTGAGCAGGTCGCCCTCGCCGCTGCCACCGACGAGAGCCGCCCGATCCTCACCGGCGTCCTGGCAAAGTTTGAGGGGACACAACTCACGCTGGCCGCCGCCGACGGGTTCCGCCTCTCAGTGCGCACCGTCTCGCTGCCCCAGTCCGTCTCCGATCCCTTTAGCGTCATCATCCCCGCCCGGGCCCTGGTCGAACTGGGGCGCATCAGCGGCGAGCAAAAGGAGCCGGTCGTTATCACCGTCACCCCTACCCGCAACCAGGTGCTTTTTCAACTCACCGACATTGTGCTGGTGTCGCAGTTGATTGACGGCAATTTTCCGGACTATCAGCAAATCATCCCCCGCGATCACACGACGCACACGGTGATGGATACAGCCTCGCTCCTGAAAGCGTGTAAGACGGCGCTCATCTTTGCCCGCGACGCGGCCCACATCAGCCGCTTGCACATCAAGCCTGGCTCCGAATTGGAGCCGGGCCATGTGATCGTCTCCGCCACCTCAGCCGAGACCGGTGACGACGTGACCGGATTGGACGCCAGTATTGAGGGTGAGGAAATCGAGATCGCCTTCAACATCAGGTACATGATTGACGTGCTCTCGGTGCTCGGCACCCCCCAGGTCGCGCTGGACACGACCACGTCCTCCAGCCCTGGCGTCCTCCGGCCCGTGGGCGACGTTGATTTTACTCACGTTATAATGCCAATGCACCTCGGCCACTAGTCCCACCAATCGAAACGGCAAACGCCCTCAGGGTCCTGGCCCTGGGGGTGTTTTTCCCAGAGACGTGAACGGCCATGCTGCTCTCACGGGTAGCAGGGCCGTGGCTTTTGACCACTTGACTGTCAGACCGTGTTGACAATCCAGCCTGCCGGCAGTATAATACCTAGCTGAAAACAGTTTTCAATTACTGGAGTGACACGTTGGACGAAGAACATCTGGCACAGGAGTTGAGTGTCGCCGGCCACCGGCTGACCCGGCCACGGCGGGCGGTGCTGCGCGTGGTGGCCGAGGCCACGCAGGCGCTCACGCCCGCACAGGTGCACGAGCAGGCGCAAGCGTGCTACCCCCAGGTGGGCCTGGTCACCGTTTACCGCACGCTGGAACTGTTAGCAGAACTGGGCCTGGTGCGGCGTCTCCACACCGAAGGGGACTGCCACGGTTACGTACTTGTGGCAATGGGCGCAGCGGGGCATCACATGGTGTGCACGTCGTGCCACCAGACGGTGGAATTCCCCTGCACCGGCATGGAGGAGACACTGGCAGAGGTGGAGCGTTTGACCGGCTTCTCCATCCAAGAGCACTGGCTGGAACTGTTCGGCCTCTGCCCGGCGTGCCAGGCGAGGGAAAAGCGATGAGGGTCTGTCACACAACTCTACTCGGAACGCTCTGTATCCTGACCATCCTGACTCTGACCGGGTGCGGCGGCGCGGCGACGCCAGCCCCCGCCGAACCTGTAGGCAGACTCAACGTCGTGGTCAGCATCGTGCCGCAGCAGTATTTCGTCGAGCGCATCGGCGGGGAGCACGTGGACGTGACGGTGATGGTGCCGCCAGGCTTCAGCCCGGCGACCTACGAACCCAAGCCAGAGCAACTGCAAACGTTGAGTGAAGCCGATGCCTACGTGCGTATGCGCGTGCCATTCGAGGAGGCGTGGATGGAGCGCATCGTCTCGGCCAACCAGGATATGCTGATCATTGACCAGGCCGAGGGGATCGAGCGCATCGGCGACAAAGACCCGCATATCTGGCTCTCGCCGCCACTGGTCAGGGTGCAGGCGCAGACGATCTACGACGGCCTGGTTAAACTGGACCCGGACCACGAGGCCGACTACGAGGCCAACCTGGAAACATTCCTGGCCGACCTGGACGAACTGGACGCTGATGTTGAGGAAACGCTGTCGCACTTGGCGAATCGCAGGTTTATGGTCTTTCACCCGGCCTGGGCCTACTTTGCCCGCGACTATGGCCTGGAGATGATCCCGGTTCAGATTGAGGGCAGCAATCCCAGCGCGGCTGAAATGGCCGACCTGATTCAGACAGCGCAAGAGAACAACATCAAGGTCATCTTTGCGCAGCCCGAGTTCAGCACAGAGAGCGCGGATGCTATCGCTCAAGAGATCGGCGGTCAGGTGCTGCTCATCAGCCCTCTGGCGCCAGATTGGTTGGACAATCTCCGCCGCGTGGCGGACACCTTTGCCGAGGTGCTGGCCGAGCAGTAGAAGCAGAGAGGGAGTTGACACATTGTCTACACGACGCGAGGTCTTGTGCCTGCAAGATGTGTGGGCTGGCTACAATGGCCGGCCGGTTCTGGAAGGCATCAACCTGTCCGTCAAGGAGCAGGACTTTGTCGGCATCATCGGCCCCAACGGAGGCGGCAAGACGACATTGCTCAAAGTGATGTTAGGGCTGATGCAGCCCACCCGCGGGCGCGTGCGTGTCTTGGGGCAGAGCGCCGTGCAGGCCAGGCGCTTCATCGGCTACGTGCCCCAGCAGGTGCATCTCGACCGCGATTTCCCGGTCAACGTGTGGGACGTGGCGCTGATGGGCCGCCTGGGGCGACGGGGGTTACTGCGCCGTTATACGTCACAAGACCGGCACGCCGTCGCGCGGGCGTTGCAACAGGTGGAAATGCTGGACGCAAAGGACCGGCCCATCGGTGAACTGTCCACGGGCCAACGACAGCGAGTCTACATCGCGCGGGCGCTGGCGACGGAACCCCAAATCCTGTTCATGGACGAGCCCACGGCCAGCGTGGATGCTCACATCACGACCAGTATCTATGAACTTTTACAGAAACTCAATGAACACATCACTATTCTCCTCGTTTCGCATGATATGGGCGTGATTTCTTCGCACGTGAAGACGGTCGGCTGCCTCAACCGGCGTCTGTTCTACCACGAGTCCAAAGAGATCACGCCAGACATGTTGGAAGAAGCCTACCACTGCCCGATTGATCTGATCGCCCACGGTGTGCCGCATCGCGTGTTCGCGCACCATTCTCGTGAGGAGGCCGAGGCATGATCGAAGCGTTGCAGTTTGACTTTATGCGCCACGCGCTGGTGGCCGGGGCGCTGGTGAGTATCGCCTGTGGTGTCATCGGCGTCTACGTCGTCGTCAACCGCCTCGTTTTCGTCAGTGGCGGCATTGCGCACGCGGCCTACGGGGGCATTGGGTTAGGCTACTTTTTGGGGATCAACCCGGTGTGGGGGGCTATCGCCTTTAGCCTGGCGGCGGCGTTGGGTATGGGTCTAGTGCAGCGCAAAACGCGCCATCGCGCCGATACGATCATTGGTGTGATGTGGGCCATCGGCATGGCGGCTGGCATCCTGTTCGTGGACCTGACGCGTGGGTACGTCGTTGACCTGATGAGTTACCTGTTCGGCAGTATCCTGACCGTGCCGCGCAGCGATCTCGTCCTGATGGCGATCCTTGACGTCGTCATCGTCGCGCTGGTCGCAGCATTTTACAAGGAACTGCTGGCGCTATCTTATGACGAGACTTTTGCCACCGTCGAGAATGTGCCGGTCGGCACGATCTACATCATCTTGCTGTGTTTGGTTGCCCTGACCGTGGTGATGCTGATGCGCGTCGTGGGGCTGATCATGGTCATCGCGCTGCTGACGATGCCCGCCGCCATCAGCGAGCAGTTCACGTCCAACCTCAAAAAGATGATGATACTCTCCATTGTCCTGGGCATCGTTTTTACGACGACGGGGCTGTGGCTCTCCTACGCACTGAACCTGACCTCCGGGGCGACGATCATCCTCGTGTCCGGGACCGTTTTCCTGCTGAGTTTGCTGTACAAGGCAGTGGCGAAACGTCGCGCGCGGATACAAGCGTGATGGACGACGAGCCCATCTACCTGGTGAGCGCGTGTCTCCTGGGCATCCCGTGTGCCTACGACGGCAGCGCACGCCCCAGGCCGGAACTGATCGCGCTGGCGGCACGGGGCCTCGTCGTGCCGATCTGCCCAGAGGTGGCGGGAGGGTTGCCGACGCCCCGCCCACCGGCCGAGATCGTGGGTGGCGATGGGGATGACGTGCTCAATGGTCAGGCGCGGGTGGTGACGGTCAAGGGGGAGGACGTGACCGCAGCCTACCAACGCGGGGCGGAGTGTGCGCTGGCGACGGTGCGACGACACGGCATCACCACGGTCATCCTCAAGCAGCGCAGCCCCTCCTGCGGTAGCGCCCGTATCTACGACGGCACGCACAGTGGGCATCTGGTTGCGGGCCAGGGTGTGACGGCGGCGCTGCTACGGCGGCACGGCGTGATTGTCTGGTCAGAGTGGAAATCGGGTAATGGAAGGAGTCCCCAAAGATGAACAGACACAGAGCGGCTACTCTCGTAGCACTGGTGGCACTGGTGAGCGCAACTCTGGGATGTAGTTTGCCCGTCGAGTTGCTGTTTCCCCCTGTCACCCCAACACCGGTCACGCCACCAACCCCCACGCCGGCGACCGAGGAACTCGCCAACGCGCTGGAGGCCCAGGTAGTGGCGGTCTACGAATTGACCGGGCCGGCCGTGGTCAACATCACCAGCGTCAGTTACGCCTACGACTTTTTCATGCGCCCCGTCCCCCAGGAAGGCACCGGCTCTGGTTTCATCTACGACGCACAAGGCCACATCGTCACCAACTATCACGTAGTCGAGAACGCGGAAGAGTTGTCGGTGACACTGGCCGATGGGCGGGTCTACCCGGCCACAGTCGTCGGCGTGGATCCCTCCAACGACCTGGCAGTGATCAGCATCGAGGCCGACGATCTGCCCCAGCCGATCACGTTGGGCGATTCGGACGACCTGCGCGTGGGGCAGTTCGTCGTCGCCATCGGAAACCCCTTTGGACAGGCGGGCACTCTGACGATGGGAGTGATCAGCGCCCTGGGGCGGATCATTGAGAGTCCTGATGGCCGCTTCATCGGCGAGGCCATCCAGACCGACGCGGCCATCAATCCGGGCAACTCTGGCGGACCGTTGCTAGACCTGCAAGGGCGCGTGATCGGCATAACTTCCCAGATCGTCAGCCCCAGTCGCGCCAATGCCGGCATCGGCTTTGCCGTGCCGGTCAACACGGTGCAGCGCGTGGTGCCCCAGTTGATCGTCCAAGGTCGGTATCCTCATCCCTGGCTGGTGGGAGCGACGCTCGTGCCCTTTAGTGCTCAAGGGGCACAGGTGCTCCGGGAGGCCGGGATGGATGTCCCAATGGATCAAGGATTGTTGGTCACTGAGGTGACGCCGGGCAGTCCGGTGGCCGCGGCCGGCATCCGTGGTGGCGACCGGATAGTGCCTGTCGGCAGATACCGCCTCCTGGTAGGTGGGGACATTATCACTGCCATCAACGGTGAGCCTATCGCCGACATCAAGGGGTTCACCGTCTACCTGGAGACCGAGACGCGGGTGGGCGACACCGTCACGGTGACCATCGTCCGGGACGGGGAGCAGCAAAACGTCCAGGTGACGCTGGCCGAGCGACTGCAGGGGTGATTTGAGATTGGCGGATTTGCCTTGACAATGTGATTTCGGGTAACACTACACCGAATTGAGAAAGGAACGAATTTTCTTACCATCTCGATATTGTGGGGCAACCAAATAATCATCCCAGTGTCATTCTGAGCGTAACGCAGTGAAGCGAAGAATCTCACGTTACAGTGCCCAAACCGCCTATCCAAGATGAGATTCTTCACCTCCGCTGCGCTCCGGTTCAGAATGACAGGCTTGTGACCAAAGTCTTGCCCCACTTTATTGAGGGGATAC
>CAYQTW010000133.1:0-8272 GCA_964420485.1 uncultured Anaerolineales bacterium | reverse complement strand
GGGTAGGGGTGGCCATGGCCACCTCGGGGCCGGGGGCGACCAACCTGGTCACCGGGCTTGCCACGGCGATGATGGATTCCTCGCCCATCGTCTGCATCACGGGCCAGGTGCCCACCCCGCTGATCGGCTCTGACGCTTTTCAGGAGACAGACATCACGGGGATCACACTGCCCATCACCAAACACAACTATTTGGTGACCGATGTGAACGATCTGGCTTACACCATCCACGAGGCCTTCTACATCGCTCGCAGCGGCCGGCCCGGGCCGGTGCTAATTGACTTGCCCAAGGATGTCCAGCGGGCGGAGACCGACTTTGCGCCGCCGGAAGGGGAAGACCGGCTGCCGGGCTATCAGCCTGCCGGGGCGGGCGATGCCGAGGCCGTGCGCCAGGCTGCCGAGTTGATCAACAGCGCACAGCGTCCCGTCATCCTCGCCGGTCACGGTGTCCTGATGTCGGGTGCGATGGAGGCGCTGAATGCCTTTGTCGAAAAAACAAAGACCCCAGTTGCCTTGACATTGCTGGGCAAAGGCGGCTTCCCCGAATCTCACCCCCTGACCCTGGGAATGATGGGGATGCACGGCGAAGCCTTTGTGAACCGGGCCATCCAGGAGGCCGACCTGCTCCTGGCTTTTGGCATGCGCTTCGACGACCGCGTGACGGGGAAACTGGAGCGTTATGCCCCCCATGCCCGCAAGGTCCACGTGGACACGGACTCGGCGGAACTGAACAAGATCGTGCCGGTGGACGTAGCGATTCTGGGAGACCTGCGCCAGGTGCTGGAACAACTCTTGCCCCTGGTGGAGATGGCCTCCCACCAGGAGTGGCTGGAGCAGATTGCCCACTGGCAGGGCGAAAGCCATAAACGGGATATCGTGAACCAGCCCGATAACGGTCACGTCGTGGCGCCCCAGGTCATCCACGCCTTGTGGGAAGCGACCCAGGGGGAGGCCATCGTGGTCACTGACGTCGGCCAGCACCAGATGTGGGCGGCCCAGTACTATCACCTCGATCAGCCTCACCCCATCATCACCTCCGGGGGGCTGGGGACGATGGGCTTTGGGCTGCCAGCAGCCATCGGCGCCCAGGTCGCCCGGCCTGACAAAGAAGTCTGGGCCATCGTGGGCGACGGCGGTTTCCAGATGACCGCTCAAGAGTTGGGCACCGTGATCCAGGAACAGTTGCCTCTGCGCATCGCTCTCCTCAACAACAGTTACCTGGGGATGGTACGCCAATGGCAGGAACTCTTTTACGACCAGCGATACGAGTCCACCCATCTGCTCAACCCCGATTTCGTCCGGCTGGTGGAGGCTTATGGTATTCGCGGTTGGCGGGTCACGGCCCCGGGAGAGACGCGACAGGCTATCGCCGAGGCCCGCAGCCATCCCGGGCCGGCCTTTATCGAGTTCCAGGTCGCCCAGAAAGGCGGCGATGGTAACGTCTATCCAATGGTTCCGGCCGGCGCGGCTCTGCACGAGATGATCCGTCGCCCTACCCCGGCCGCAACATACTTGTAGTAACAACTTTAGTCGTTCATTGCAGGCATTATTGAGCCAAAAACAACTAAAGTCGTTACTACGGAAGCAAGGAGGGTAAGATGAAGAATACGTTGATTGCTCTGGTCGAGGACAAACCCGGCGTGTTGAACCGTGTAGCCAGCCTCTTTCGGCGGCGGGCTTTCAACATTGAGAGTCTGACCGTCGGCCACACGGAGCAACCCGGCGTTTCCAGGATGACCATCGTCGTGGACAGTGACCGTACCGACGTGCGGCAGGTTACTCAGCACCTTTACAAACTGGTCAACGTCATCCGGGTGGAGGACGTGACCGAGCGGCCGGCTGTGATGCGCGATCTGGCTCTCATCAGAGTGCGGGCGAACGGCGGCGGCACTCGGTCAGAGGTGATGCAGATCGTGGATACTTTCCGGGCGCGGGTGGTGGACGTGGGGCTGGAGACGCTGATGATCGAGGCCACCGGCGCCGAGGAAAAGATAGATGGCCTGGTTCAAGTGCTCCGACCTTTCGGCGTTGTGGAGATGGTGCGCACCGGGCGAGTGGCGATGGTGCGCGGAACAATGGACAATGAACACGAGGAGGATGAAAATGGCAAAGATTGATTTTGGAGGAATGGTGGAAGATGTTGTCACGAGAGACGAGTTTCCACTGGAGAAGGCGCGGGAGGTGTTGAGCGATGAGGTCGTCGCTGTGTTGGGCTATGGGGTGCAAGGGCCGGCCCAGGCGCTCAATATGAGGGACAACGGTATCAACGTCATCGTGGGCGGGGCGCCGGAGCGCAAACGCTCGTGGGAAAAGGCGCGGCAAGACGGGTGGCAGCCCGGCAAGACGCTTTTCCCCTTCGAAGAAGCCACGGAGAGAGCCACCATCATTCAGTACCTGGTCTCCGACGCCGGGCAAATGCACCTGTGGCCCAGGATAAAACCGTGCCTGAAAGAGGGAGACGCGCTGTACTTTTCGCACGGGTTCGCTATCGTGTACAACGATCAGACGGGTATCGTTCCCCCCGAGTTTGTAGATGTCATCCTGGTGGCGCCCAAGGGGTCGGGGAGAAGCGTGAGGGCCAATTTCCTCGCCGGCAGCGGCATCAACAGCAGTTACGCCGTGTATCAGGATTACACAGGCCGCGCGACGGAGCGGGTGATCGCCACCGGCATCGCCATCGGCTCGGGTTATCTTTTCCCCACTACCTTCCAGGGTGAGGTGCACAGTGACCTCACCGGGGAGAGAGGCGTGCTGATGGGCGCGCTTGCCGGCATCATGGAGGCGCAGTATGCCGTGCTCCGCAAAAACGGCCATAGCCCGAGCGAGGCGTTCAACGAGACCGTCGAAGAACTGACCCAGAGCCTAATCCGGCTGGTGGGCGAGAACGGCATGGACTGGATGTACGCCAATTGCAGCACGACGGCGCAGCGGGGCGCGCTCGACTGGCGCCACAGGTTCCGAGAGGCGGTCACCCCTGTTTTCGAGGAACTGTATAAAAGCGTCGTTGCCGGTGAGGAGACGCGGATCGTGCTCGCAGCCAACAGCGCGCCCGACTATAAGGAAAAGTTGGAGGCCGAACTGCAGGAGATGCGGGAATCGGAGATGTGGCAAGCAGGCGCGGCAGTCCGTTCGTTGCGGCCAGAGAATTGGCGAATGAGCGAATGAGCGAGTCAGCGAGTTAGCGAGTCAGCGAGTCAGCGAATGGGGAGAGTGCTCTATGGATGAGAGTGGGGTTGGTGATCAAGATACTGTCGTGATTTTCGACACGACGCTGCGGGATGGAGAACAGTCGCCCGGGGCGGCGCTCAACGTCAGTGAAAAGATCGAGATCGCTCACGCGCTGGAGGAACTGGGCGTGGACATCATCGAGGCCGGGTTTCCCATCTCCTCACCGGGCGACTTTCGGGCCGTGCAGCGCATCTCGCGGGAGATTCGCGGCTGCGTCGTATGCGGCCTGACGCGGGCCAACCGGCAGGACATTGACGCGGCCGCGGAGGCGCTGAAGGACGCGGCCCATCCCCGCATCCACACCGGGCTGGGCGTCTCCGACGTTCACATCCGGCACAAACTACGCACCACCCGCGAAGGGGCGCTAGAGATGGGCGTGGAGGCGGTCAGGTACGCCAAAAAGTTCGTGGACGACGTGCAATACTACGCCGAGGACGCCGGCCGCGCCGACCCGGAATACCTGTACCGCGTGCTGGAGGCGGTCATCGCCGCCGGCGCCACTGTGGTCAACATCCCCGACACCACCGGCTATACCTCACCCGACGAGTTTGGTGCGCTCATCCGCTCCATTACCGAGAACGTGCCCAATATCCATCGCGTCACCATCTCTGTCCACTGCCACAACGACCTGGGGATGGCCACGGCCAACACGCTCGTTGGTATCCTCAATGGCGCGCGCCAGGTGGAGGTCACCGTGAACGGCATCGGCGAACGGGCGGGTAACTCTTCTCTGGAGGAGGTGGTCATGGCGCTCAGGACGCGCCACGATCTCTTTGGCCTGGAGACCGGCATCAACACCCGGCTCGTCTACCCGGTCAGCCGGCTGGTCAGCCAACTGACCGGCATCCCGGTGCAGCCGAACAAGGCCATCGTAGGAGCCAACGCCTTCGCGCACTCCTCCGGCATCCACCAGGACGGCGTGCTGAAGGAGCGCACCACCTACGAGATCATCAGCCCCCACGATGTGGGTGTGCCCGATTCGGAGATCATCCTGTCAGCGCGGTCGGGCCGGGCCGGGCTCCGCCACCGGCTGGCCGAACTGGGCTACACGCTGGACGAAGAGCAGTTCGAGAAGGTTTATCACCGCTTCCTGGAGGTGGCCGACAAAAAAAAGACGGTGGATACCCGCGACTTGGAGGCTATCGTCGCCGACGAGGTGCAGGTGTTCTTCGAGGAAACCTACCACCTGGAACAGGTGCAGATCAGTTGTGGCAACTACAGCATCCCCACGGCCACTGTCCGCATCCGGGGGCCAAACGGCCAGATCTTTTGCGACGCCGATCACGGCGCCGGCCCCGTGGACGCCATGTACCGGGCCATCAACCGCGTCATCGGCGAGCCGAACGAACTGATCGAGTTCTCCATCCAGGCAGTGACCGAGGGGATTGACGCTGTGGGGCGGGTGACCATCCGCATCCAGACCGATGAACCAGCGAGTCAGCGAATCGGCGAGTCAGCGAATCAGCGAATCAGCGAGTCAGCGAGCAGAGGGCGGGTGTTCAGCGGCCGGGGGGCCGACACTGACATCGTGGTAGCCAGCGCCAAGGCGTATGTGTTCGCTCTCAACCGTCTCATTGCCGCGCGGCGTGAGGCGGAAGTAGACAAGTAGGCAAGTAGACAAGGAGGAAAGAAAATGGATACTCAGAATCACAAGTCCACTGTCAAGTTCCCGGAGCCTCGTGGCTGGGCGATGGGGTGGGTGTTCGACCAGGAAGCAGTTCCCCCGACAGAAGCAGGACTGCCAGTCCTTCCTGCCGAAGGGAACGGCGGGACGGGGGAAAAGTTCAAGGAACCTCGTGGATGGGCGATGAAGTGGGACGGCCTGGCCCTATCCACGGATGAAAATGTAACTTGATGGGACATACACAAACTGAAAAGATCATTGCTGCTCACCTGGCAGACGGCGCGGGAACAGTGCGGCCGGGTGACCTGGTGGAGGTGGCAGTGGACGTGGTGCTGTCCAACGACATCACCGCGCCCATCGCCATCCGCGAGTTCGAGAGGCTGGGCGTGGAGCGGGTGTTCGATCCCGCCCGGATCGTGATGGTGGCGGACCACTTTGTGCCCAACAAGGACATCAAATCCGCCGAGCAGTGCGCTCGTATGCGCCAGTTTGCGCGGGCGCAGAACCTGCCCCACTACTTTGACGTGGGGCGCATGGGCATCGAGCACGTGCTTCTCCCGGAGCAGGGGTTGGTGGGGCCGGGCGACGTCGTCGTGGGCGCCGACTCGCACACCTGCACCTACGGCGCGCTGGGGGCTTTGGCCACCGGCATGGGCAGTACAGACATCGGGGTGGCCATGGCGACGGGGCGCGTGTGGCTGCGCGTGCCGGAGACGATCCGTATCGTCTACCACGGCCGGTTGCGGCCCTGGGTCGGCGGCAAGGACTTGATTCTCTACACCATCGGGCGGATTGGCGTCAGCGGCGCGCTCTACAAGGCCATCGAGTTTGCCGGGCCAGTGAGCGACAATCTCTCTATGGCCGGGCGGTTCACTATGGCGAACATGGCCATCGAGGCCGGCGGCAAGGCGGGGCTCTTTGCCGTGGACGAGACCACCCGGGCCTACGTGGATGGCCGCGCCCGGCGGCCATACCGCGTCTACCAGGCCGACGACGATGCGAACTATGCCCAGGTCGTCGAGATAGACGTGAGCCAGATCGAGCCGCAGGTCGCGTTCCCCCATCTGCCGGAGAACGTCCGGCCGGTGAGCCAGGCCGGTGACGTGCGGATTGACCAGGTCGTCATCGGCTCCTGCACCAACGGTCGCCTGGAGGACCTGCGCGTGGCCGCCGAACTGCTGCGCGGCCGCCAGGTTCACGCGGGGGTGCGCTGCATCGTCATCCCCGGCACGCAGCAGGTCTACCTGGACGCGCTGCGCGAGGGGCTGATCGAGGTATTCGTCGAGGCGGGCGCTGCCGTCAGCACGCCAACCTGCGGCCCCTGCCTGGGTGGTCACATGGGCGTGTTGGCCGCCGGCGAGCGGGCGGTGAGCACGACCAATCGCAACTTTCGCGGGCGCATGGGCCATCCCGAGAGCGAGGTCTACTTGACCGGGCCGGCCGTCGCGGCCGCGTCGGCAGTGGAGGGGCGCATCGCCGGGCCGGAGGAGGTGCGGCGATGAAAATGACCGGCAAAGTCTGGAAATATGGCGACAACGTGGACACCGACGCTATCATCCCGGCCCGTTATCTGAACGTCTCGACGCCGGAGGAACTGGCGCGTCACTGCATGGAGGGCATTCCAGGACTGGCAGTCATCGGAATGACTGCCAGTCCTTTCATCGTCGCCGGGGAGAACTTTGGCTGCGGGTCGTCACGGGAGCACGCGCCGCTGGCGATCAAGGGAGCGGGCATCGCCTGTGTCGTCGCCAAGAGTTTCGCCCGCATCTTTTACCGCAACAGTATCAACATCGGCCTCCCCATCCTGGAATGTCCGCAGGCGGTGGAGGAGACGGAGCAGGGCGATCAGTTGACGGTGGATCTGCAAGTTGGTACCATCACCAACGAGCGCACCGGGCGCACCTACCAGGTGCCACCGTTCCCCGCCTTCATCATGGACATCATCCAGGCCGGGGGGCTGGTGCCTTATACCCGGCAGCGCATCGAGGCTGGTCATCTTGCCTGCCAAACAGAAATCAAAGGAGAAAACTTGTGACAATGTTACCATCAGACACAATTTGGTTCGACGGCCAACTGATACCCTGGGATCAGGCAACGGTACACGTGGCCGCGCACGTCATCCACTATGGTTCTAGCGTCTTTGAGGGCATTCGCGCTTACGCGCTGCCCGACGGCCCCGCCGTCTTTTGCCTAAAGGAGCACCTGGATAGGCTCTGGGACTCGTGCAAAATTTACCGCATAGAGATTCCCTACACCCGCCAGGAGATTCACCAGGCGATTCTAGACACTATCCGGGCTAATGCCCACAAAGCCTGCTACATCCGGCCGGTCGTCTTTAGAGGATGGGATTCCTTCAGCCTGGATGGGCGAGCGTGCCCGACGCACGTGAGCATTATCACGATGGAGATGGGCAAGTACCTGGGTCCCGATGCTCTGGAAAAAGGTGTGAGTGTGGGAGTGAGTTCGTGGCAGCGGATGGCCCCTAACACCTACCCGGCAGGCGCCAAGATCGGCGGACAGTACATCAACTCTCAGTTTATCGCGATGGAAGCCGTGGATCATGGTTACGTCGAAGGTATCGCTCTCGACGTCAACGGCTATGTGAGCGAGGGGAGCGGTGAAAACATCTTTCTCGTGCGGCGCGGGCGACTACTCACCCCGCCGGTGGCCTGCTCAATCCTCGATGGGATCACGCGACAGTGTATCATCACCCTGGCCGGCGAGATGGGCCTGGAGGTATGCGAGGAGCAGATTTCCCGCGAACTGCTCTATCTGGCCGATGAGATGTTCTTTTGCGGCACTGCCGCCGAGATCACGCCGATCTGCTCGGTTGATGACATCACGGTGGGCAGCGGCAAACGAGGCCCAATCACGACTCGTCTCTCGGAAACATTCTTTGACATCGTGGAAGGCCGCGTGCCTGATCGCTATGGCTGGCTGACACCGGTGAATTGATCCAGGGAAAAGTCTATGGACGTACTGCTTTACGACACGACGTTGCGGGATGGGACGCAGGGCGAGGGCATCTCTCTGTCGGTGGATGACAAACTAAAGATCACCCACCTGCTGGACAATCTGGGGGTGCGCTACGTCGAGGGCGGTTGGCCGGGTTCCAATCCCAAAGACGCCGAGTACTTTTGGCGGGTGCGGAAACTGGACCTGGAGCAGATTCGGGTCGCCGCCTTTGGCAGTACGTGCCGGGTGGGAAGTCGAGTCCAAGAGGACGCCAACATCCAGGCTCTGCTGGAGACGGAGACACCGGTAGTCACCGTCGTGGGCAAGAGTTCGACGCTCCACGTGCGCGACGTGCTGCGCACCACGCCGGAGGAGAACCTGCGCATCATCCGGGAGAGTGTGGCCCACTTGAAGGCCCACGGTCGAGAGGTTGTCTACGATGCGGAGCACTTTTTCGACGGACGCA
>CAYQTW010000132.1:0-8280 GCA_964420485.1 uncultured Anaerolineales bacterium | reverse complement strand
CGCCAGGATTGTAGGACAGCAACGGATTTACTCCTCTACCCGCCTGAACACCCTGGCACCGCCCACGGACGACGTGCTGGTGCGCCAGGATTGTAGGACAGCAATGGATTTACTCCTCTACCCGCTCCCGTAGATGGGTCAGATCCGCCAGGCGATCCAGGGAGAGGCGCAACACCGGCGGCGGCGGGGCCTTTCTTTCCTCGGCCTTTACTTGCTCCCTGCGCTTGAGCCACTCGCGGTAGGCCATGCGTTGCCGCTTGTAACGACGACGGGCCGCCTTACCGGGAACGTTCGCTTCCAGTTCCGCTTTGGTCGCATAGTAGAGCCAGTTGCCGTCCGCGTCCAGGAACTCTGTATTTCCAGGGACGAAACGCTCCGGCACGCGCTTTTCCGCTGGGGCGGACGGGGCAACGGCGGGGCAGCGATGCACCAGCAGATACGCGCCCCGGATCTCCTCGCCAGCGCGGCCCATCCCGCTGGCCGTCTTGGCCCCAAAGCCCAGTTCAGCCAGCAGGGTATAGGCCGCCTGGCCGGTGGCCTCCAGGTCGGCCAGTACCTGGGCCCAGTCCGGGGGAGGGCCGCCGGGTCTCTCCGGGATGAGGGGTGCGTAGAGCAGGGCGAAGATGCCCCGGGATCCACGCGGCACTCCCTCGATGTGAATGGGCTGTTTCCCGGCCCCGGTCTCCCGCGAGTGGGGGTTGATCACCTGCACCTCCAGCGCGTCGAAGAAGGTGGGGTAGAAGAAGAGCCGGCCGCGCCGGAAGTGCTCCTTCTCTCCCTTGGGGTTCCCCAACAGGCGCACCACGAGCGGGTTTTCGTCGTCCAGACGACGAGCGTAGCGCAGGGCCGCCCGCAGGCTGCCCTTCCAGCCGGTAGGGGCGACGTAGGGTACCCGCAGCACCCATTCCTTGCGCAGCGGGTTCTCGTGGACGTAGAAGGGGGCGTCGTCTTTACTCAGGTAGGGAGCGGCCAGCGTGAAGGGGACGTAGAGGAAGAAACTATGCTCCGGCAGGCGGGCCAGGTCGGCCTCGCCCAGGCGGGGAGTGGCGAAACCGAGAGGGGCGTACTTACCTACCAGAGAATGGGCATAAGCGGTATAGCGTGTCCCGTCGGGGCTATCGGGGTGGATCAAGGTCAGGCGTTGATAGGTTTGCGGGATTTCGACCTTGCCACCCGGACGGTGCTCCCGCACGGCGTGCGATTTGGCGTCGGTGTTCCATCCCGTGTTCTCCACGCTCTGAGCCAGGAGTTGCAGGCGGGCATAGAGATCACGCACGGGGGCAAAGCGGGCCTGGCCCTCCACGACGTCCTGCAGGTCCCTCCGGACGCCCGGCTGCAACGCAAAGTTGGCGTGCCATTCGTAACCTTGGTATCGTTCATTCATCGTTATTCCTCCATCAGGCTGCGCAGGTAGGCCTCGGGGCCGGTGAAACGACTCACCGTATCCCGTGCTGAATCGAACTCTCGCCAGCAGGAGATCGGCCCCGCTTGCCGAACCTGCCGATGAATCAACCCCATCACCGTCGCCCGGTTCATCCTTCCTGCCGCTTCCCTCAAGTCCTCCGGCGCCCAGCCCCAGACCCGCAGCGTGCGGCGGTCGGGGAGCAGGGCCATCTTGATCTTGCTGGCCTGGTTGGGATCATCCTTGACGGTACCCAGCAGAAAGTGGCGCAAGCCTCTCGTCGCTTTCCCCTGCCGAAAAACGGCCCGCAGATCGTACTTAAAGTTGGCAAAGTCCACAGGCTTCCACAGCTCTCTCAGACTCACCTCGGCGAAGAACATCTCTCGCAGGTCGGGCCAGCGTCCGGCGCCTCCCTGTTGCCCCACTCTGGCGCGGCGGGCTATCTCGGCAGCGAAGGCAGTGGCATCAGGCTGAACCTCCGGCAACACCTTCCAGTCGAAGATGCCGTACCCCAGGTTAGTCTTGGCTCCCAGGCCAGCGTTGCGGCGGATGAATTCCAGCAGGCCCAGGATGAGAGGGACAATCTCGCTGTCGTTGGGGCGACGAGGGAGAAGAGTCAGACTCAGAGGGCCAGGGCGGCCCCTGGGGAAATACCAGGCGGAAGGTTTCCCCTCCCGATTCGAGCGGTTGCCGATGGTCTGCACGCGCCCTCGTCCCGTCGGGGGATAACCATCACCCGTGCCATCGCCGATGGTTATCGTAAACATCTTGGCCCAGCCGGTGGCACCAAAGACCTGGCAGGCAGGGCAGAGGCCACATTCGGCCAACGCCTTTGCTTCGCAGGCCGGGCAGAGGTGGCCTTCGCCAGCGTGCTCGCAACCCTGTCGTCGCCGCTTGCTGTAGGCTTCTCCATCCAACCCACAGCGACCGTCCTCGCCAGCAGGGTCGCATGCCCAGCCACCCAGTCCCCGCACCAGGGCCTCGTACCACCAGCGGAGGCTGCCGGCCAGTCCCGTTCCTTCCACGTGACGAGCTTTTTTCGTGGCGTCTGCCGTCCATAGCGGGGTTATCAGGTCTAGATTAACATTCATAAGTGTGCTCCTGTATAATATGCTCGTGATGAGGGCGGCCCGTCATGCGCCTACCCCGAATGGAATAACAACCAGTCTCAGCTTCACCCTCCCCCACCCCCTATCAACATTCCACACACGTCGTCGTCTCCTCGGCAAAGAACCTCCTCACGTCCGCAATCCTCCTCGTCCGACGGGCGCGGGGCAGGCTGGCGACGATCTGCTGACCGTACCGCTTGGTGTTGATGCGCGAGTCGAGGATGGCGATCACTCCCCGGTCGGTCTCGGTGCGGATGAGACGGCCCACCCCTTGCTTGAGCGCCAGGATAGCCTCGGGCAACGTCATCTCGTAGAACGGATTGCCGCCGCGATCCCGGATCAACTGCTGCCGGTATTGTACCACCGGATCGCGATGCGGGGAAAAGGGCAGTTTGTCTATGATGACGAGCGAGAGCGCCGAGCCGGGAACGTCTACCCCGCTCCAGAAACTGCGCGTGGCAAAGAGCACTGCGCCGGTGGCGTCGTTCTGGAACAGGTCGAGCAACTCGGCGCGGGAGAGAACGTCTCCCTGGCAGTAGCAGTTATAGTCCAGGTGCGGGCTGACCAGATCGTACAAGCCGTTCATGCGGCGGGTGCTGGTACACAGGACAAAGGCCCGACCCCGGCTGGCCTGGATCAAGCGCCAAATCTCGCGGCCCAGGTTGAGCACGTACGCCTCCTCGCCCGCGCCGTATTGCGGCTCCAGGCCGTTGGGGGTGTAGAGCAATGCCTGGTTGGGATAGTCAAAGGGACTGTCTACCATCCGCTCGATCGTGCCCTCGCGTGGCGCACCCGTCTGCCGGCGAAAGTAGCCAAAGTGACCGGCCGTGGTGAGCGTGGCGCCGGTGCAGACGACTCGCTTGACCGGCTCGAACAACGTCTCGCGCAAAAAGTCTGCCACCTGTAGCGGTTCTCTATAGAGGGCGATACTGGCCGGGCCGGTTTGCCCCGGTTGCTCCTCGCAGTAGCGCACGTGGTTGGGCGGCGGCGGTTCGGCCAACTCGCGCACCTGGTCGGCCAGTTGCGCGGCCCACTCCATCACCTTTTGGTGGCGGGCGTTCTCCGCGCTGTCCTCGTCGCCGTCCACTGCCGGGGAATAGGCGTACAGCAGGGCCTTGTGAATCTTGTTGAGCCGGTCGGCCAGCGCCAACCCCTCCTGCAATTCACCCGGCACAGCCCAACGCCGCTCGCGCTCAGAGGGCTTGTGGGTCAATGTCCCGAACAGTTGGTGGTTGAGACTGACCGCCTGCCCGCGCAGCGCGTCCGGCGCGTGGCGCAGGACGACGTTGTCGTTGATGAACTTTAGAACTGTGCCGTACCTCATCTCCAGGCGCAGGGCGTTGACGACGTACTGCTCCAACTCGTGGGCCTCGTCCACCACGATCACCGGCCGCGGCGAGAGGAAAGGCATCGCCAGATTGAACGCCAAAAGCGCGTGGTTGACGACGACGATGTCGGCCTTTTCCGCCCGCAGTTTGGCCTGCTCGTAGTAGCAACGGACAGCGTGGGGACATTTGTTGCCCAGGCAATCGTCCTGCCCGGCCGTGACGACGTCGCGCAGCCGGCGGGAGAGGCGCAGGTCTTCTACGTCGCCAGAGGGAACTTCCTGGAGCCGTTTCATCAGGTCGGCGAGGTCATCTTCCAGGCCGGGCAGGGCCAATTGCTGGCGCGCCTGGTCGAGCATTAAATGGCAGACATAGTTCGAGCGTCCCTTGAGCAGCGCGGCGGTGAACGGCTGCGGACAGACTTGCTGGAGCGTGGGAATGTCCTTCTCCCACAACTGGGTTTGCAAGGTCTTGTTGGCCGTGGAGACGAACGCGCGGGCGCCCGAGGCGATCACGGGGATCAAATAGGCAAAGGATTTGCCACACCCGGTACCCGCTTCGATCAACGCCGGCTGCCCTTCCAGCAGTGCCTGGCGGACGAGTTGCGCCATCTCTACCTGGCCCGCCCGGTAGCGGTACCTGTCCCCCAATGCCTGGGCTACCGGGCCGCCACCGGCAAAGGCCGGCGTGACGTCCGGAACTCTGATGCGCTCCTCCCTCTCCGCCAGACCTGGTTGCTTCTCTTTCACCAATCTTGGTCCTCCCAATCAGGGCCACCCATTACCAGGACCTCACCACCATCTCTTGCGCCGGTCTTTTCCAGCAGCCAGACGTGCTCCGCGATGACAGAGAACTTGGCCGGTGGCGGCCTTGTGCTCCCGGCGTATCTTCTCAATAATTTGGGGTAGGGGCAGGTCTTGCATCTGCCCGCCAGGGCGACCGCAAGGGTTCGCCCCTACATTTTGAGAAGATACCTCCCGGCCTTATTGTACCCGAAAGCGGTCGTCTGGGCCAGTGGTCAGGTGCGCGGCAGTCCAATAATCATCAACAGCAACGCGACCGGGATCAGCGCCAATGATGCCACGAAGGGATACGCCGGATCGCCGGCGTACAGCCAGCCTGCCACGTAGGGCGCGACGACCTGGGCGACGGCGACTGTCGTCTCGGTGGCGCCCAGCAACAGCCCGCGCTCGGCCTCGCCCCCCAGCGCGGCCCCTGCTTCACGCGCGGGGACACGGGTTGCGGGGAGACCCACAGGGTGATGAGCGTCGAGAGGGCAAAGACGGCAGCGGCCACAAAGTAGACCGTGCGCATCGTCGTCGCCTCGGCCAGCCAGCCGCCCACCGTGGGCGAGATCAACCCGCCGATGGCGTATCCGGCAAAGACAGTGGTAAAGGTCCGCTCCAGGTTGCGCCCGCCCACTGCGTGGGCCAGGTAAGCGTTGAGCGTCTACCACCTGCGTATTGCCGGCGGTGAGTGTACTTTCCACCAAGGAACCGCCGCCTCCCCTACTCTCACCATCTCTACCCCGTCCGACGTGTGGCTCAGGATCAGCCGGGGTGAACTTGCCGGGCAGGAGGCGATGATGCAAGGGCTATACAACGCCACGGGCGACATTAGCCTGTTGCTCAAGATGGACAGTCTGTTCAAGCCGACCGGAGAGGTCTCGTACGAGGCGCCTGCCGGTCAGCGCCCCGCCGGGCCGATCCCGCTGCCGGGCATGGCCTGGATGACGGTCGCTTTTTTACCGTGGATAGTTCACTGGATCACCTTTGACATCCCTGGTGTGAGCCGCTGGATCAGCGTCGGGGCACCGCTGCTTTTGGCCGCGCTGATCGTCGGCTACCGGCTGGCCTTTGGTAGGGGCAATCCCTTGCGGTTGCCCCTGGAGGTCGGCGGACTGGGCTTTTTCGCGCTGGCCGGCGCCCTGGCCCTGACTAATAATACCGGCTTTGCCGCCTGGGGATCGGTCATCAGCAGCGTGGTGATGGCGGGCCTGTGGCTGGGGACGTTGCTCTTTGGCGATGAGCCGCTTTCGGCCGGGTATTCCAAATGGGATTATGCCAAGGCGTTGTGGCGCAATAGTATGTTCATCTACCCCAACGCTGTCATCAGCCTGATGTGGGGTTGGCAGTTCATCGTCGCCGCGCTGCTCGGCGCGGCCGCCACTCTGCTGCCCAACTTGATGCTTGTCTTTACCGTCATTCGCTACGGGTTGCAGGTACCGGCGTTCATCTTTACTTCTGTGTATCAAAAGCGTGCCACCCAGTTGCGCGTGGACGATTACGAAAAGACGATGGGCCGGTTGCGCTTCTGGGCCGGGATGGGGCTGCTGACGGTCGCAGGATTGTTGCTGGTCGCCACGATATTGATGATCAATGTCTGAGTTGAGGGTTGCCAGCCGCACAGTCTTGGCGCATCACAGTCTAATTCTCCAGCCTGTCAACGAAACTCTCTAGCGTATCGTTTCCCCGGACGCGCAGGCGCGGCATCTCGAA
This sequence comes from uncultured Anaerolineales bacterium, assembly GCA_964420485.1. GTDB lineage: Bacteria > Chloroflexota > Anaerolineae > B4-G1 > B4-G1 > CAYQTW01. Next base: position 1,946 of record CAYQTW010000132.1, on the reverse strand, counting down.
CAGACCCTCTCGCGTGTGTGTCTGGCCCCATTCCGTCGTCACCGCGCCCCAGTAGCCGGCTGACTCAAGCACGGAGATCAGGTTGTCGTCGTACCGGCCAGAGGGATAGCAGAAAAAGCGGGGCAGACGGCCGGTGTGATACTGTATCGCCTCCTGGATGCCCAACGTCTGGTAGACTAAATAGTCGTAGGAGCGCCCGCGCAGGTCTACGTGGTCCCGCCCGTGGCTCTGGATCTCCATCCCCGCGTCCGACATCTCTTTCATCTGCGCCCACGTCATATAGTCCGGCGACTCAAAGTGGGTCGGGGTGGCGAGCACGAAAAAGGTGCCCGTGAAGCCATAGTCCAGTAGTAGGGGGAACACGACCTCGTAAGCGTCCCTGTAGCCATCGTCAAAGGTGAGCACGATGGGCTTTTCCGGCAGCGGAACTCCCTGTGTCAGGTGCATGTACAGGTCGGTCAGTGTGATGGTGTGGTAACCCGCGTCGGCCAGATATTGGAGTTGCGCTATAAAGTCCTCCGGCAAGACGGTCAGGTCGAGGCGGTAGATGTCGGGATTGAGTGGGAGTTCGGAGACGTAGTGATACATCAGGATGGGCACCTGGGCCTGGTCGGGCAGGACGACCGGCGTGGGGGTGGGCGTGGAGATGATCATCTTGCTAGGCGACGAATGGTTTTTTTCGGACGGCTCAATAGTCTGGGGAATCTCCCAGAGGCCATGCACCTGCCCGGCAGAGAGCAGGCTGAGGCCGAGGGTGAAGGAGAGCACACAGAACGCCAGGATGGCGCGGTTTATGTCAAAGGGCTTTAATTTTTTGTGCATAATCGGTATTTACATGGGGGGTTTCACACGCGCTGGCGTTGGCGACGGCGCACGTACCACCAGGTAAGCAACGCTGCCACGAACATGATCAGCGTGGCCATCAGGAGGGGAATCACGATGGCCAGCACCGACACCACGAATGAGACAATATCCTCGAGCGTGCTCACGATGGGATTGACCATCCCTGCAGTTGTGGCCGTCAACACCGGCCGCCCACCTGCCTTGACGACGTGTACGCCACCGGCCAGGATCACCCCGCATACGGCCGCCAGCACCGGGCTCAGGCCGATGGTGTTGGTGGTGGAGGCGAAGAGAATCGCCCCGGCTGCCGGCCGGACAAAGGTCTGGATGGCGTCATTGACGGTGTCTACGGCGGGCACCTTGTCTACCAGGATCTCGATGGCTAATAGCACAATCAGCGTGCCGACGACCCACCAACTGCTCAGCGCGTCCCACGGCTCGTTGAGCGTGACCAGCGATGTGAAGCGGGCCAGGAGGGCCACGACCAGAAGTGGGATGTAAGCGTTCAGCCCGGCCGAGGTCGAGAGGCCAAAGGCGGTCGCCAGGCTCATAAAGGCTTGTCCAATCATCGCACGTTTCCTCCGTCAAAGTTGTACCAATTATAGCCGTTCCCTTCTGGTCCGTCAATCCTCCCGATCCATGTTCTCAAGAACACAGATCGGCGGGATGTATCATCTCAATATTCTGGGGCACTTTTAACGTAGCCGCGCTTTCCATAGCGCGTTATGCCCGCGAGGTATGGAAACCTCGGCTACATTGCCCCACTTTATTGAGCAGATACAAGAAGGTCGTACTCGGGGTGGGAACAGCGGGATGAGAGTCGGGCTAGAGTGGAGGCCAGGTTCCCCAATTGCTGGGGCCAGGCCACCCGTTCATACCGCTCTCGAAATGATTGTTGGTTCATCCTTGTCCCTCCATCACCCGTCGCACAACGGTTTCTACCTGTGTCCGCAAGCCTGGATCCTGAATCTCCATCCCATAGTTCTGCTGCCGGGGACGGGTGTTGATCAACGCCTCAAATCCCACTTCTCGAGTATTGGGATACCAGTCCAATGTCATCAAGAGATGAGAACCAGACCTGCCAGGTTTTATGAGGCACTTTC
>CAYQTW010000131.1:0-8349 GCA_964420485.1 uncultured Anaerolineales bacterium | reverse complement strand
GGAGGTGCAGACGTGATTCGTCTCCTGGCACTCGACCTGGATGGCACGCTGATAGACGATAACCTGGTCATCTCCCCCAGGGTGCGGAGCGCCATCGCCGCCGCCCAGGAGCGCGGAGTGATCGTCACGCTGGCCACGGGCCGCATGTTCGACGCCACGCTCACCTTTGCGCTCGACCTGGGCATCACCGCGCCGCTCTTGTGCTATCAAGGCGCGCTTCTCCAGTCCCCGAACTCGAACGTCCCACTCTACCGGGCGACGATGGAACCGGCGCTGGTGCGCGAGGCGCTGGAATGGCAGGCCCGGCGCGGTTGGCACGTTCTCCTCTATGCCGGCGACGACGTCTTTATCGCCGAGCAGCGCCACCCGGAATCCTTCTACCACGCTCTGTTGGGTGAGCGATTGGTCTGGGTAGATAGATTGCTTCCCGTACTCGAGCAGCACGAGCCGTTCAAGTTCATCTTCGTCGCCAAGCCGCCCGAGGCTGACCACATTGAGGCCGAGTTGCGTCGCCGCTTTGGGGAACGGATGGAGGTAGTGCGCTCTCATGCCATGTTCGTCGAGGGGAACCCACTGGGCGTGTCGAAAGGGGACGGGCTGCGACGGCTGGCCGCGCACCTGGACATTCCCCAGACGCAGGTGATGGCAATCGGCGATCAGGGCAACGATGTCCCGATGATCGCTTGGGCCGGAGTGGGTGTGGCGATGGGCAATGGCAGTCCGGCGGCCAAAGCCGTCGCTGACTGGATCGCGCCGCCGCTGGCGGAAGATGGTGTGGCAGTGGCTATTGAGCGCTTTGTGCTAGACCCTCTCCATCACCAGTAAATGCGAAAGGCCAAAGACACGCAAAGGGGTGTGCTCGAGGGCGTAGGTGACGGCACGCAACATCCGTCCCAGGGCCGGGGCGCGGGCGACGATGTTGTCGTAGCCGGGAAAGATACACGTGTGGTGAATGGTGCAGACGGGGAGACCATCAAAGAGGCGGCGCAGACCCTCGGCGGTGTAAGCCCGAACGTGGGGGGCCAGATAATCGCGCAGCGGCGTGGGCAGCCAATTGACCAGCAGCGCGTTACCGAAATGGTAGCGCCCGCGCCAAAAGATGCCGTGTGTCTCGAAAAGGTAGAGCCGGTTGGGGACAAAGACGACGATGCGCCCGCCAGTCTTCGTCACGCGCACCATCTCCTCCACGCAGGCCCGGTCATCGGTCACGTGCTCCAGCACCTCGTGGGAAAAGACGACGTCAAAGGTGGCGTTGGGGAAGGGTAGATGCTCGCCGGGGGCCTGGATCACGCCAGTGGCCCGTTCCCGCGCCTCTAGCGCCCGTTCGCGTTCGATCTCGACGCCAAAGACGTGGGGCGTCTCGCGGAGAAAGGCCGCCGTGTACATCCCCACGCCGCAGCCCACGTCGAGCACGCGCCGCCCCTCCGGCGGCGCCCAGCGGCGCACCTGGTGGAAGCGCCGTTCCTGCCCCGCCCGCCAGACGTAGGAGGGCTCACCACGAGTGGCGCGCCTGTCGGAGAGTGCGAATTCTTCTGGCATGGATACCTCTAACAGGCAGAGCACCTACGCCCGGCAGCATGAGAGATGCTTCCATAGTGTCCTTTCCTGTATTACCCCGGTCTCAGTAGATCCAGAGTCGCTCTAGGGGGATCGCCAGATCCAGGCCGAGCAAAATTAGATCTACCGAGTCGCGCGCTAGCCGCCCTCCCACTCGCGGATGGCATCCTGGATCAGCGCCCGCACCTCAATATCAGGGACATCGCCCACTGCGCCAAAGGTCTGCTGGCCCACCTGGATGCACAGTCCCCCGTCTTCGCCGGTGGTCAGGCGGATACGGTGTTCGGCCAGGGCCGGTCGTTCTTGCAGCCGCTGTTGCACCAGGTCATCAATCTCGTCCACAAAGGTGCGCGATTCTGGCGTGCGATACGGCGTTTGCTGGCGCAACTCGGCCAGGAAAGCCGCCTGCTTCACCACAGGCGTTGTGGAAGCAGGCTCCCAGCGCCGCCTGTTCACGGCGGCGCTCTGCGCCGTCGAGGGGAGCCAGCCTTCGGCAAACGTCAGCACAGCCTTGAGGGCAGCGATTGTCTCGCTCCGCATCTGTAGGTCCTTGATCTCTGACAGGCGGCGGTAGCGTTGGTCTTGCACAAAGACAGCCAGACTGCCTTTCTCCGTGCGCGATACGCACAACAGCTCTTGCTCGCCTGCCGGCGCAGGGGCTTCCGGCTTCCCCGGCGCTGCCACAGCAGGTGGCCGGCGATGCTGCTTCTTGTCCTTGTCCTCTCCACTGACGTAGCTGGCGATCCACACGAGCAGGCCCCCACCCAGGGCAGAAGCGATCACAATGGCAAGTATGAGAAAGCCTTGAGGTAGTCCGCTCATAGTGCCCTAATGATACCACAAATGGCGCGATGTGTCTATAGGACACAAGTCTCACAAGTCAATCAGACGCCATTCGGAACTGGGCGCGTCGCGGCGTTGACTTGACAAATCAGGCCAAAGCAAGTATGATTACGCCCAGTCTGAGAACTCGAAGGAACGATGCATACGATGTACCGGCAGTGCAATTTTTACTCCTACTACTATTTTACCCCCTGTGAGGGACGGTTGCTTCACGATGGGTGGGGGTCGGTGTAGGATAGGAAAAACCCTGAGAACGGCGCAAAAACGTGGAGCAGGCCGCTCCACGTTTTTTTTGTATCTGTGGAGGATGAGGATGACCTGTCGCGGCATTCGTGGCGCCATCGGCGTGGACGCCAATGACGCAGACGCCATCATCACGGCGACACGCGAGTTGTTGGAGCACATCGTTGCCGCCAATGACCTGTCGGTGGAGGACGTGACCGGCGTGGTCTTTACCGCCACGCCCGATCTGGACGCGGCATACCCGGCACGTGCCGCCCGCGAGATGGGTTGGGTACACACACCATTATTGTGCATGCAGGAGATGGCCGTCGCGGGCAGTCTACCGCGCTGCATCCGGGCACTGGTGTTCTGGAACACTGACCTGTCTCCTGACCAAATTCGGCACGTTTATCTGGGCAGTGCCCGCGTCTTGCGGCCTGACCTCGTGGAGGAGTAAAGATATGACTAGAGTAACATTTCAAGGTATCAGCGGGGCTTATTCGGAGGAGGCCACCCACCAGTTCTTTGGCCCAGAGATAGAGAGTATTCCCTGCAGAACGCTGGCCGATATATTCCCTGCCGTGGAGAGCGGCGACGCCGATTACGGAATGTTGCCGGTGGAGAACTCTGTCGCCGGCTCTGTAACCCGGTCTTACGAACTGTTGATGGAGCACGACCTGCGCATCTATGCCGAGGTGATCCTGCGCGTGCGACATACGCTGCTCGCCCCCCCGGGCGCCAAACTCGACGGCCTGAAGCGCGTGCGGTCGCACCCACAGGCGCTGGCCCAGTGCCAGCGTTACCTGGACCGCCACGGGCTGGAACCCGAACCCGCGTTCGACACCGCCGGCAGTGCCCGTGATCTGGCGGCCAACCCGGAACCCGGCGTCGCTGTGATTGCCGGCGCGTTGGCCGCCGAACTGTACGGCCTGGAGATATTTGACCAGAACATTGAAGATTTTCCTTTCAACTATACCCGTTTTTTCGTTCTCGCTACGCAAGGCCCGCCCCGCGCACAGCGAAACAAAACATCGCTCGTCTTTTCCACCCCGCACCAGCCTGGGGTACTCTACGAGTGCCTGGGCGAGTTTGCCAGGCGGCGCATCAACCTCGCCAAGATCGAGTCGCGCCCGCGCCTCAACCGGCCCTGGCAATACATCTTTTACTTGGACTTTGAGGGACACTGTCAGGACCCAGAGTGCGAAGCGGCCATCATGGGACTCCTGCGGCGCTCCTCGTTCGTCAAATTACTAGGCTCCTATCCGGCGGCGACGACGCCTGTTCTCGAGAACGGAAATACGGTATGAGTAAGCCATACACAGGGGGTAATCGTATGATTGTTGTGATGAAGCAGGGTGCGACCAAGTCCCAGATTGCCAACGTCACTGCCCGCATTGAGCAGTGGGGTTGCCGGGTGCATCTCTCGGAAGGAGAGGAGCGTACCATCATCGGCGTCATCGGCAATGGGCGCCCGCTGGATCGGGGGCCAATCGAACGGATGACCGGTGTCGAGCGCACGGTGCCCATCCTGCGCCCCTTCAAACTGGCCAGTCGCGAGTTCCACCCGCGAGATACTGTCGTTTCGGTGAACGGGGTAAAAGTTGGTGACCAGCAGATGGTCGTGATGGCCGGCCCGTGCGCCGTCGAGAGCCGTGACCAACTGTTGGAAACCGCGCGCGCCATCGAGGATGCCGGGGCCCAGGTGTTGCGCGGCGGGGCCTTCAAGCCGCGCACTTCCCCCTACAGTTTCCAGGGCCTGGGTGAAAAAGGACTACGGCTCCTGGCCGAGGCGCGTGAGGAGACAGGGCTTCCAGTCGTCACCGAGGTGATGGAACCTCAGTTGGTGCCGCTGGTCACCACCTACGCCGACATCCTGCAAGTTGGTGCGCGGAATATGCAGAACTATGCCCTGCTGCACGCCGTCGGCGAGGCCCAGCGCCCGGTGCTGCTCAAACGCGGCATGATGTCCACCGTCGAGGAATTGCTGATGGCGGCCGAGTACATCCTTTCGCACGGCAACGACCGCGTCATCCTGTGCGAGCGCGGCATCCGCACGTTCGAACAGTACACCCGCAACACGCTCGACATCAGCGCCGTGCCACTGCTCAAGCAACTCAGCCACCTGCCGGTCGTCGTGGACCCCAGCCACGCGACGGGCAAATGGGAACTGGTGGAGCCGGTTTCGCGGGCGGCGGTGGCGGCCGGGGCCGATGGGCTGATCATTGAGGTACACCCTCATCCTGAAAAAGCCCTCTCGGACGGGGCGCAGTCCCTCAAACCGGCCCGTTTCGCCGCGCTGATGCGGGGTTTGCGGCCCGTCGCCGAAGCGGTCGGGAGAACGCTGTGAAGCGGTTGGCAGACACCCAAGTCACCATCGTCGGGCTGGGGCTGATGGGCGGATCGCTGACCGGGGCGCTGCGGGGACAATGCCGGGCCGTCGTCGGCGTGGCGCGGCGGGCAGAGACAGTCGAGACGGCACTGGCGCGCGGCCTGGTTGACCGGGGCACGACCGATCTGACGGACGGCGTGCGCCAGGCGGATGTAGTCATACTGGCGACGCCGGTGCGTGTCATCCTGCGGCAATTGGCCGAGATTGGGCCGCTCTTGCCCGAAGGATGTTTGCTGATGGACCTGGGCAGCACCAAGGCGCAGATCGTCGCGGAGATGGCGCGACTTCCTGACCACGTCCAGCCGTTGGGCGGGCATCCGATGTGTGGCAAGGAGGTTTCGGGCATCGAGGCGGCAGACCCAACGCTTTACCAGGGTCGCACCTTCATTCTCACCCCACTGGAGCGCACCTCGGAGGCGGCGCTGGCGCTGGGCCGCGCACTGGCCGAGGCCGCCGGCGCAAGCCCGCTGGTGCTCGAACCAGAACGCCAGGACTTTTTGGTCGCTACCGTCAGCCACTTGCCCTATCTGCTGGCCTGCGCTCTCGTCGCCACGGCCGATGCCACGACCTCCGCCGACCCGGCGGCGTGGGAGATCGTCGCGGGCGGTTTCCGTGACACATCGCGTGTGGCCGGCAGCGACGTGACCATGATGCTCGACATTCTGTTGACCAACCGGGAAGAGGTGCTCAAGGCGCTGGACACTTACCAGACACAACTGCGCTACCTGACCCGCCTGGTGGAGGTCGGTGACGAAAAAGAGATGCGGGCTGTGCTGAGCACTATGCGGGCGAAACGGAAGGAGATGTTCCCGTGAGCCGGTTGACCGTACATCCCGGCGCACCATTGCGCGGGCGAGTGCGCGTTCCCGGCGACAAATCCATCTCCCACCGGGCGTTGCTGCTCGGCGCTCTGGCCTACGGGTCAAGCCAAATTCGTGGCTTTCTGCCCTGCGGCGACTGCCTGGCGACGCTGGCCTGCCTGCGGGCACTGGGTGTCGAGGTGGAGACACACGACCCTACCACGCTGACCATCCACGGGCGCGGACTGTACGGGTTGCGGCCTCCCGCCGTGCCGCTGAACTGCGCCCGTTCGGGCACGACGATGCGTCTCCTGGCGGGCATTCTGGCAGGCCAACCGTTCGAAAGCACACTCACCGGCGCCCCCCAGTTGCTCCGCCGCCCGATGCGCCGCATTACCGAACCGCTCCGCCGGATGGGCGCCGAGATCGAGGACACCGGCGGTCACGCCCCCCTCGCCGTATGCGGACGACGGCTGCGCGGCTGCGACCATACTCTGACCATCGCCAGCGCCCAGGTCAAGAGCGCGCTCCTTCTGGCCGGGCTGTATGCCGGCGGCCCGACTACCATCCACCAGCCCGGCCCCGCCCGCGACCACACCGAACGCATGCTCACCGCGATGGGAGCAAACGTCGAAATATCCGGTCTTACCGTCACCCTCTCACCCTCTCCTCCTCTCCCCCTCTCCCTTAATATTCCCGGCGACATCTCCTCAGCGGCCTTTCCGCTGGTCGCGGCGGCGCTGCTGCCCGGCTCGGAAGTCACCATTGAGAGCGTGGGTGTCAACCCCACTCGCACGGGGTTGCTGGACGTGTTGCGGGCAATGGGGGCCGAACTCGCGCTGGATAACGAGCGTGAGCAGGGAAACGAGCCGGTGGCCGACGTGACGGTGCGGGCGTCGGACCTCGCCGGCGTGGAGGTCGGCGGCGACACGGTGGTGCGCATGATTGACGAGTTCCCGGTGCTGGCAGTCGCGGCGACGCAGGCGCACGGCGCTACCGTCGTGCGCGATGCGGCCGAGTTGCGCGTCAAGGAGACCGACCGCATCGCCCTCCTCGTCGCTGAACTGCGAGCGTTGGGGGCGCGCATTGACGCGCTCCCCGATGGGTTTATAATAGAGGGGCCGACCCTGCTGCACGGCGCGGTGGTGGACAGCCACGGCGACCACCGGCTGGCGATGGCCCTGGCCGTGGCCGGCATGGTCGCGGAGGAAGAGGTCGTGATCGAGAACGTGGAATGTATCGCCGATTCCTTTCCCGGCTTTGTCGAACTGATGCGAAGACTGTAAAGCGGAGAAATCCTTGTCAGGGACGGCGCAATTATGTCGTCAAATAGAGAGTTAGACCTCGGTAAATCACAGGTGATGTTATGCCAGTAATGACTTTTTCTTCTTCTTCTTCAACAATGGTGGTATTCTATTCCCTCAGTATCGATCTCTCGCAGTTTTCGACCCTCGTGCAGAATCATCTAGCCAACGTAGAGGACACGCTAGAATTAGAAGCTGTAGGAGAACGACTGAGGAAGAGATTTCTCGGGAAGAATGACTTGACGGATTTCATAAAACGAGTATGTCAGTGGGGCAACTATCCTGGTATTGCAGGTCGGATTCTGAAACAGAATGATTTTGCCAAAATTCGAGTATGCTTCGAACGGGCATTAGAAGCGTTGAGTTCTGATCCGGCCAATGTGCATAGAGCTTTGCATGAGATCAACCAGATTCGGCAACTTGGGTCTCCATCTTTTGCCTCAAAGCATCTCCGATTCCTGCGCCCCGACGTGTGTCCAGTCCTTGATAGGGTTATAGCTACGCGTCTGGGCTACGACCTCAATGCGGATGGATATAGAAAATTCTCAGAGGATTGCCTGCAGATCGCTCAAATCCTTCAACAACGTAACGTAAGCAATCCCATATCAAGACAGGACGGCCAATGGTTCGCCGCTGATGTAGAGATGGCTGTCTTCGTGCGTCTTCGATCACAGTTGATTGAACTGATGAGGCTACCGGAAAACAAAGAGCCCCCAAGCATTGGGGGCTCTGGATAAGACTGATGATAGGCGGACGTTTCAACGCCCCTTACGGCGGCCCGCGGAGCCGCTCGCCCATCTAGGGCTATTTTAGCACGTGATTGTGCAAATGTCAAATCGGAGTTGTTCATCTACGCTTCACTTTGGTACCTTGCTAGACGATAACTGATGCCTACGATTGACGGACACACACAATTGGTTGGCCTGATCGGTTGGCCGGTGGCGCACAGCCTCTCGCCAACAATGCACAACGCAGCCCTCGACGCGCTGGGGCTGAACTGGCGTTACATCCCGCTGCCGGTACCGCCAGGGCAGGCCAAAGCAGCCGTGCGCGGGCTGGCTGCGCTGGGTTTCCAGGGCGCGAACGTGACCGTGCCACACAAGCAGGCGGTGACGCCCGCGCTCGGTTCCATCGCTCCCGATGCACGGGCGCTCGGCGCGGTCAACACACTCGTCATCGGACAGGGCGCGGATGGGACGCCGGTCATCGGTGGTTACAACACCGACGCCCAGGG
>CAYQTW010000130.1:0-8369 GCA_964420485.1 uncultured Anaerolineales bacterium | reverse complement strand
GCGCTATGGAAAGCGCGGCTACGTTAAAAGTGCCCCAGAATATTGAGATGATACTGGATTTCTTTGTTTAACGGGGTCGTTAACGACTTTAGTCGTTTTTTGGGCGCTAACGAACGACTAAAGTCGTTACTACAACCGAATGTATCTTCTCAAAATGTAGGGGCGAACCCTTGCGGTCGCCCTGGCGGGCAGGTGCAAGACCTGCCCCTACCCCAAATTATTGAGAAGATACAACCGAATGTTAAATTTGTTGGTCAACCAAGTGAGCGCGAGTGAATACACGAGTTTGACCGACAATTGACTTTGATGTACAATAGAATGGCAAAAAAGTCCACGTTGTGTTCTACATAGTAGAGATGAGAATAGGAGGTTATCGTGATTCTGAAAGGTAAACTTTACGCGGAATCCCCGATCTATAGGGGAAATGCACGCAAGACTCTTTTCACGAGGGATGGAGATGGCACCCATCGGCTGGTCTCTCTGGCCGGGGAAATCGCGGGTACGGCGCAGTCCCTGATGGACGCCTTTATCGGCCAATCGCGCAAGGGCGGGAACGTGGGTTTGCTCAATCGTTTATGGCTGCGCTTGTACGACTCCGCTATGCCGAAAGGTCTCGTCACTAGAGTGGAATGTGAGTTGCAACAAAATAGTTATCCGCGAGACCACTTTTTCGACTTGCGCATGGGCATCAAGTTGGACGAGGATCGTTGGGCTGCGGAGGCGAACGCGAATTACAAGATGGAGACAGTGTTCCGCAACTCGGTTTTCGATTTCCTCCTGACCGTGAACGATTCGCTCCTGAAGCAAGGTGAAAATGCGGCCCGGCTGTACCACGTCCTGCGGGAATTGCAAGAGGGGCGGTTCTGGTTCGGCGCCGGCAAGAGCAAGGGGTTGGGGCGCATTCGCCTGGAAGCGGATCTGGCGCCTTTGGCCTCCGAGACACTGCCCCGCCTGCGTCCTGGGGCCAATCATCTCAGGATTTCCTTGACATTTGACGCCATGAACCCCGTTCTGGTCGGCTGGAACTGGGGCAAGGTGGACCCGGCTGTGCCCTCCTTTGCCGCCGTTGAAGGCCGTGTGCTGGTGGAAGCGATGCGCGACCTGCCAGATGCCATCCGTGAGCGGCTAGAGATGGGACTGGCGGGGCCGATCCTCAGCCCAGAGGATTGGAAGCACAGGTTCGCCGAGTATCTCCCCAGGGTCGTGGCGATATGGTTGCGGGAGCGTTCCGTCGGAGAGGTCGAGACCTGGGTTTTGCCGGCCAAAGCCCTGGCCAAGTTGAGCAAGGGGAAGTACGGTCTCTCTAAAAAAATACGCGCTCGCGTTGAACCCTTGGTGGATCAGCCTTTCCCCAGCAAAGAGGCGGCTCGAGATGCCATCGTAACAGCCTTGGAGGATAAAGCCAATATGGCCGGGCGTATCCTCAAGGTCATGACGCGCCAATGCCGGGCCAGCCAACAACTCGATCACGAGGCCTGGCTGGAAGTCGCCGCCGGTCTGGGGCTGGATGTCGGCCTGGAAGAGCATCTCGCGGAACAGATCCAGAGCGAAGAGGCCCTGGTAAAGATTCTGACGCCGGCGTGTCAAAAGATCCTCCCCCGGCTCTACCAACAAGTGGATCAACAGATCAATCTGCTCCAGAGCGACGCCTGGGTGGACGCGGAAATCGAAAATCGCGCGGAACACCTGCGCATCAAAAACATGTTGCTCGATGGCAAAATTGGCGAGCGACAATGGGGCGACCCGAACCTGGTTCCAGAAGGTGTCAGCCCCGCGACGTGGAGAGAGTTTCTCGACGCTCACCGGCGAGTCCAATTCCGCCACCTGTTGAACCCCAGGAATCTGAACAAAAGTATCACCAACGACAGGAATATGATAGCCTTCCTCGAAGGTTATCGTGAGCGTACTCGCCAGGAACTGGCGCAGCCCCACCATGTTGACTTTCGGGCCGGCGGCGCGTCCAATCGGGAAATATCCCGCAAGTATGGCAAGCCCTACGACACGGTGTTCATGCGTATGCTGTCCTGGGCGCCATCCTCGCGAGAACAGGGTGCCTGGGAGGTCTATATTCCCGGCAGCACGATCAAGGGGGCTTTTAGGAAACGCGCTTCTCAGGTATTGAAAACGCTATGGGGTGAATCTGCCAAGACGACCAAAGTGTTGGACAGTCTCTTTGGCGCCCAGAGGCGACGGGGACTGGCATTTTTCTCCGACGCTTATCTCACAGACCCGCACGACCCGGAGCGGGCCTGGTGCTCGATGGACGGGGTCAAGATGGATCCCAAAACAGGCCGCCCGATAGAGACCGCCAAACACGACTATCTTTTTGCTTACGGCGATACCCTGGCGTTTCAACTCCAGGTGGACGTTCAGGATATTGGGGAGCGGGATTTGGAGGCCATTTCGCTCCTGGTGCATCTGCTTCACGATTTCCAAGAGGGCGACATTCCCCTGGGTGGCGCAAAGACCAGTGGTTTCGGCTGGATCAAGGCGGACGTGTCCCGGCTGGAGTGGCTGACGGCGAGCCCTGACGGCGTGGGGGAAAAGTTGTTTGGAAAACAGACGCTGCGCCAGGATGGCGTATGGCACAGGTTGGACCTCGAGGGTGGGGCGGTCGCCGATGTCTTGCGAGCCATTTATCCGCTCGTGCCCGGCCAGCAAGTCTCGTCAACTCCGCCCAGGGCCAGGGCCGGCTTTATCTCGCACCGTGCTTTTGGCGGCTACTGTGGCACGCTGGCGGTGGAAGCGGAAGTACTGACGCCGCTCAACATACGCGAGAGTGGCGAGCCGTCCTTCAAGACCACCCTGGCGGATGGGCCTGTGAACGGTTGGGATTTCTTTTCCATGGCCCCTCCCGAAGCCGCCCATCGCGGCCCTCACAAAGTCTACGCGCTGCCCAGCCGGAGCATTAAGGGCATGTTGCGCCACGTCTATTCCATCGCCAGTGATTCCCGTGAGCCGAGTTCTGACATCAGCCGCTTGAACCCGACGGATGGACTGTTCGGCTGGGTGGGAACGGGCCCCAATCAGGCTATCATGGGGCGCTTGTCCTTTGGATTTGGCCTGTTCGACGAACCCGAGTTGGCCTGGTTCAAAGTGCCATACCCCTACGGCGAGTGGCAGTACACTGGCGGCCAATGGCAACGCGCGCCGGATAGGCCGGCCGCCAAGATGGTCATTGACAAGACCTGGCGGGTTTTCCCCCACGCCCCGCTGGCCCCAATCGCCAAACGACTGGATGGTTTTAACCCCGACACGTTCCAGGCCCGCTACTTTAGGGCCATACTGCCCGGCGCACGCGCCCGGTTCACGATTCGCTTCTGGAATCTCGACGAACAGGAACTGCAACGGTTGATGTGGTGTGTGGCGCTAAAGCCGGGACTCGCTCACAAGATGGGGAACAATCGCTACCTCGGTTTTGGCAGCCTGCGCCTGCACGTTCTCCCGGACAGTTTCCTGATTGACTGGACCAAACGGTACGCGGGCTTGCCCGAACAGGACTGGCGTTTGCCCATCCAGGTCGAGGAATGGATCAAGCCCAATGTGATCATGCATTATCGGGCTTTGCAAAGAGCGTTGAATGTTAAGCAGCTTTGATTGGCTGCGCCGCAGTCGAACCGGCGCTGAACTGTTAGCCACCCTGCAATATCTGACGGCCGAGCCCGATCTTTTCCCCACAGGGGAAGAGATCGGGCCGCCTCATTCTGCCCTCAATGGCCCTTGCCAACGGTGCTGGGTCTATCCCCGTCTGTCTTCTCCCCGGCACAAGTATTGCCGAGTTTGTCAGGCTATTCTGGCCCGTGCCCACAAGTTGAACCATGTCTCCCGTCAGTGCATCGTCGTCTGGGGTTTTGTCAATCGTTTGCCGCAGCAACTCTGGACCGGTGCAGGGTTCTACGAACAGCACGCTTTGGGCACCTACGTCCACGACGAGCGCCATTTTCTGCTGCTGATGCGCCGGTACGAGTTAAAGACCTGGCTGCGGGAACTGGTCATATATCACGGGGCTGACCTGAAAGGACTGGTGCAGATATTTCCCACGACGGCCGCCAGGCAAGGGGCCAGCATGGGAGAGATTCTATGCCGGGCCGTTCATCTCGAAGCGCGTTTTTCTATGGACCGGTTGCGCGTGCGCTTCTTTTCTGCTCCTTATCAACTGCTGACACCCCGCACGCGCGATCGAGAGGGGTTGCTCACTTTCGAGGTCTCTGAATTTCTGAGCCTGATGGAGATGGCGGCGGTCTTTCGGACGCTATTGCGCCCCGAAGAACAAGCGTCGCTCCACGAGTTGGTGAACTTGGAGGACCTCAGCGAGGAGCAGTTCTACTGGGGCAGGTTCGTGGGACGCTTGAGCCAGGCAGCCAAGGACATGCTGAGTTCCTGGAACATTCGGCACTGGCCCAAGAATCGCATCAAATTGCTGTACGAATTGGTTGACTATGTGGCCTTTTATCAAACCCATTAAACTGATCCGTTATCTGCTCGTGTGGCGGGTCAATGGCTCGTTAGTCCGCTTGCCGCGATGTCTGTCCACAGAGATCTCCCTGCTCCTGGGAACCGCGATTGCCAACCGTCTTCCCACCCGGCAGGCTCATCCCTGGCGCAAAGCCCTGGCTCCCTGGGATAAATACGGTGGTGTCTCACTCGTAGGGAAGAAAAAACCCACGGAGACGCCAGACGTGTCGTGGCCGATTGAGACGGTGCTATTTGTTTACCCGGGCAAACTGATTTGTGGACAGGGGGAATTGATTCTGTGGGAACTCGAACTGATGGGGGAAAGCGCCGACCATGGGCTTTTCCTGGAAGTCATCCTGCCGGCCATAGAGGAATTGGGGAGCGTTCCCGATCCGCAGTGGCAGCACTGGAATGTCCTGTGGGGCCATTTCGATATTCAGGCGGTCTACGCAGCGCGGGGCCTCCAGTGGGAGCCGGTGGTGAGTGATGGGCGATTGGACCTGAGTTATCGCGTCACCCCCACGCAGTGGGCCGAAGGATTGAATTTCGGTTCGGGATCAGAGCGCATATTCGACCGCCTGACCTGGATCACGCCTTTTGATCTGGTCGGCGAGAGCGGTAGACGCCGCAGGAAAAAAATAGCGCCCCACCAAGTGCCCACATTGCAGAGTATACTGGAATCCCTGGTAGCCCGGACAAGTCAGTTATTACCGGGAAAACACCACACGCCCGACGACGTGTGGGCCGTCTTGAGCGCAAAAGAGCGGGTATCTTTCCAGACCGCCATGGAACAGGCCGCCCGTATTCCCGTTCATCACACGAAACTCGAACCGGCACCTAAGCATTGGCCAGGGCGTTGGATAGGCACACAGACCTTTCCATCCATCCCGCATCCGATCATTCCCTATCTCGAGTTGGCCTCCATACTCCACATTGGGAGGCAGACACATTTTGGGTGTGGGACGTTTGTGATTGGTTGAGGTTGAGGTTAAGGCTGAGACGCGCATGATCCGCCAATTCTGCCGATCCGTGTTCTCCAGAACGCGGATGGGCGGGATTATCCGGTCCGCCAATTCTGCCGATCCGTGTTCTCAAGTAGCCGGAATGATGACCCTGAATATTTTCACGTGAGGGAGGACCAAATGAATCAGAGCAAACAACAAACAGACATGCTCCAGGAGCAGATCGAGCGCCGCCGCAAACGTGGCAAGGAAGAATTGGCCAAGATCGTCAACCAGGGCCAGCATCCAGTCTATAGCACCTTTGAGGTGACTTCCACCTCCGAGCGAGTCTACACCGTCCAGATTCGCTCGCTCACCGAGCGGCTCAACACTTGTACCTGTCCCGACTATCACACCAACACCATCGGCACCTGCAAGCACATTGAGGGCGTGTTGATCAATCTGAAAAAAGAGTTCAGCGACCAGTGGGAAGAATTCATCGCCCAGGCTCCGCCTATCACTCAGATGTACGTCCACCACGCCGAGCGCACCACTGTTCGCGTCACATTGCCTCTCCCAAAGCGCAAGAAACTGCACGCGCTGCTGACCCGTTACTTTGACACCGAGGGTGTGTTGCAGGGCCAGGTCACGCAGAGCCTGCCCGTATTGCTCAGTGAATTGAACCGCTTGCCCAAGCGGGACCGTGAGCAGATTCACGTGGACCAGGCGGTGCACGATTACTTGAGCAAGCAACGGGACATTGAAGCGGTACAGCAACAAAAGCGCTGGTTCCTCGACCAAGTGGAACAGGGCAACCGTTCGCTCAGTGTCCTCTCGACGCCGCTTTACGGCTACCAGGAGGAGGGGCTACTGCACCTGACTTTTGGTCGCCGCGCTCTCCTGGCCGACGACATGGGGTTGGGCAAGACGGTGCAGGCCATCGCCGCCGCTGCCCTGCTCAAGCAACTGCGCGACATCCAGCACGTGCTGATTGTTTGCCCCGCTTCGCTCAAGCACCAGTGGGCGCGCGAAATCCAACGTTTCACCTCGCTCTCCGTCCAGGTCATTGAAGGCAACCCCATTCACCGCCGCAGTCTTTATCGCGACCTCCAGTTCTTTAACGTCATCAACTATGAACTGGTGCGCTTCGACGAGGAAGAGATCACCCGCCGCGAGTTCGACCTGGTGATCCTCGACGAGGCGCAAAGGATCAAAAACTGGCGCACGAAAACTGCCGACAAGGTCAAGCGACTGCGCAGCCCCTACGCCTTTGTCTTGACCGGCACGCCGCTGGAAAACCGGCTGGACGAACTCTACTCGGTCTTTCAATTCATTGATCCCACCATCCTCGGCCCGCTGTGGCGTTTCAACCAACGCTACTACGAGACCGAGCGGCGGCCCTCCGGCTCCTACAAAGTGTTGGGCTACAAGAACCTGGACGAACTGCGCCACCGCATCGCGCCCTACGTGTTGCGCCGCGTGCGCGAGGAGGTGCTGCTCGACCTGCCGGAGCGCATTGACAGCAACTTTTTCGTCGAGATGACCGATCCCCAGTGGGGCGCCTACGCCGAATACGAGCAAAGAGTGGCCCAGTTGATGGCGCGGGCCAGGCGCCGCCCGCTCACGCCGAAGGAGCACAATATCCTGTTGGGCGCCCTGGTCAAAATGCGCCTGATCTGCAACGCGCTGGCGCTCCACGACCCCGAGATCAAACCCCAGGACCGCGAAAAGACTGCGCCCAAGTTGCGAGAACTGCGCGAGATCCTCGACGAGGAGATCGCTAGCAACGGCCGCAAGGCGATCCTGTTTAGCCAATGGACGCGCATGCTCGACCTGACCGAGCCGGCGCTGGAACGACTAAAATTGGGCTGGGTCAAGCTGACCGGCGACGTGCCCACCAAGAAACGTGGCGCGCTGATTGAGCAGTTCTTTGAGGACCCCCAGTGCAAAGTGTTCCTCTCCACCGACGCCGGCGGCGTGGGGCTGAATTTGCAGGCGGCCAGTATGGTGGTCAATCTCGACCTGCCGTGGAACCCGGCCGTGCTGTCCCAGCGCATCGCCCGCGCGCACCGTCATGGTCAGCGGGACACGGTCAACGTCGTCAATCTGATCGCCAAGGGCACCATCGAGGAGCGCATGCTGGACACGCTGGCCGCCAAGCGGGCCGTCTTTGACGCGGCGCTCAACGAGGACAGCGACGTCAGCGACCTCTCGTTCAAGGACGCGGGCCAGGGTGTCCTACAGCGGCTCGAAGTGCTTCTGGGCGCACGGGAGGCGATCAAGCCGGAACTGGTGCTCGAACCGACCGTCGTGGAGCCAGAACCAGAAGCCATACCTGTGCCCACGTTACAGGGCTTTGCCGAGTTGCTGGTGGGGCGTTATCCGGGCCGTGTGCTCCTGGTGCGACAGGCGCCGCAACTGCCCGGCGCTCCCACCGACGGGAACGCCCTCGTCGTTGTGGACCGCGAACCGGCCAAACTGCGCCCCAAGGTCGAAACACTGCTCAACGAGCACTACGGTGACTTCCCGGCGCCGGGCCTGTTGCTGATGGAGCAGGAGGGCTACCGGGCGCTCTCCGCCCTCACCGGCGGGATGATGGAACAGATGGCCGAGCCTGCTATCGTCTACCAGGCCCCGGCCATCCCCGCTCCGGCCCGCGACGATAAGCGTAAGGCGCTGGAGAAGCGACTGCGCCGTGCCAACAAGGGGTTCGATATGGCCGACAAGCGGCTCAAACTGGCGTCCGTCGTGCTGCAGGGCGGCTTCCCGGAGGAAGTGATGCGCCCCGTGCGCCAGGCATTGGGATGGGCGCTGAGTGCGCAACTCTCCCTCGTCAAGGACAAAGCGCCCGGCGAAACATTGCCCTCCCCGCGCCTGGTCGAAGCGGAACTGGTCGCCCCCGGCCACCTCCCCACCGATCTGGCCGCCCGCGTGGACCGCGTCCGCGCCCTCACCGCCCCGCCGGCCGATGAC
>CAYQTW010000129.1:6589-8429 GCA_964420485.1 uncultured Anaerolineales bacterium | reverse complement strand
GCCCAGAGCAATGGCCCCGCCGTTGACGTTGACCTTGTCCCAATCGAGCCCCAGTTCCCGCCCGTCGGCCAGACATTGGGCGGCGAAAGCCTCGTTCATCTCGACCAGGTCATAGTCATCTACGGTAGTACCGGTTTTAGCCAGCAGTCTCCGCACGGCAAAGATGGGCGCGGTAAAGACCTTGAGCGGCTCGACCGCCGCCTGGTCGTAGGCCACGACGCGGGCCAGCGGCTTGAGGCCCAACTCCGCGGCCTTTTCGCGAGCCATCACCACCGTGGCGGCGCTCCCGTCAGTGATGCCGGGGGAGTTGCCCGCCGTGACGATGCCGTCGGGCTGGAAGGCTGGACGCAAACGGGCCAGTTTCTCCAGGCTGGTATCGCGCCGGGGCGCCTCGTCGGTGTCAAAGATAACAGGCGGCTTTTTGCGCTGCGGCACCTCGATGGGCACGATCTCGTCCTTGAAACGACCC
This sequence comes from uncultured Anaerolineales bacterium, assembly GCA_964420485.1. Lineage (GTDB taxonomy): Bacteria > Chloroflexota > Anaerolineae > B4-G1 > B4-G1 > CAYQTW01. Next base: position 7,960 of record CAYQTW010000129.1, on the reverse strand, counting down.
GCGTCAATGGCGGCGATGGCTTTCACCTGACTGTTGTAGGCGTACTCGTCCAGTTCCTCCCGCGTCAGGTTGTACTCGCGGGCGATCCACTCGGCCGAGTTGCCCATGTGCTGGTTCTCGAAGGAGCACCACAGCCCATCGTGCACCATCGCGTCCACCAGTTTGCCGTCGCCCAACCGATAGCCAAAGCGGGCCTGGGGGAGCATGTACGGCCCGTTGTTCATGCTCTCCATCCCCCCGGCGACAAAAATGTCACCGTCGCCAACCGCGATCATTGCCGCAGCCAGCATCACCGTCTTGAGGCCAGAGCCGCAGATCTTGTTGACGGTGGTGGCCCCGACGGTGGGTGGGAGACCGGCTTTGATGGCCGCCTGGCGGGCGGGCGCCTGTCCCTGTCCCGCCAGAACGACATTGCCCATCAGCACCTCGTCAATCGAAACCGGGTCAATCCCGGCTCGCTCAACGGCGGTGCGGACGGCGACCGCCCCCAGGTCAGAGGCGGAGAACCCCACTAGCGTGCCCTGGAACTTGCCGACCGGCGTGCGGACGGCGGAGACGATGACGGCTTCACGCGCGTTATCTGACATTACGTTTCCTCCCATTGTTAGTTATTGGTTACTACTCGGGTTACCCTCCCGCAGGTTGCGATTTGCTGTACTCACAACTTGTTTAGCCGTTGGGGTGTACTTTTGCGTTGAAAACCAGCCAAACCTGCGGGAGGGTGACTAGTAACGTTATTGGTTGCACTCATCTGCTCAAACAGCGGCCGTAACCGCTCATAAGTCTGATCCAGCCACTCTGGCACGATCCTCGTCCGGCCGACGACAGTCATGTAATTCGTGTCGCCCCCCCAGCGGGGCACAATGTGCAAGTGGATGTGCTCTGCCACTCCGGCCCCGCCGGCCGCGCCGATGTTCACGCCAATGTTGAAACCCTGCGGCTCGTAAGCGGCCCGCAATACCCGCAGGCTCAGTTGCGTCAATGCCATCAACTCGGCCAGTGCGCCAACGTTCAGGTCCTCCAACGAGGAGACGTGGGCATAAGGGATGACCATCAAATGGCCGTTGCTGTAGGGGAAACGGTTGAGGATCACATAGCAGAGGCGACCACGGTGGAGGATGTATGCCTCCGCGTCGTCCTCTTGGGGCTTGACGCAAAAGACGCACCCTGCGGGTGTTTCCTCTTCGCCTCGCAGGTAGGACATACGCCAGGGAGTCCAGAGATGGTCCATTGCCCCCTGATTTTACACCAAATTGCCGCCAAAGGCAACTGGGATTTCGAAGCAGAAGCGATGCGCATAGAGGGATTGAGGGGCAAGAGAGAGCAAGGGGCTGGAGTGGGGTTGATTGGTGTGGCGGTGTCTCCGGACGA
>CAYQTW010000129.1:0-6489 GCA_964420485.1 uncultured Anaerolineales bacterium | reverse complement strand
GATGCCCATTGCCCGAGTCGTGCGTGGACAACTGCTCGGCTGGCCGCCCGAAACCCTGCGGGGGCTTGTCCCATAGGCGCAACGCTCCCGGGCATGCCAATTTGTAAAGTCTACAGCCTGTGTTATAATCCTTCCATCACACGGACTCCCTTGTCTGGAAAGAAAGAGGGGCCTCGAATATATCCAGAGGTGAGACAATAATATGCTTGATATAACACTCATTCGTGAACAGCCGGAACAGGTCAAGGCCGCATTGTTGAGTCTGAACGCAGATCCTACCCAGGTGGATGTCATTCTGACGTTGGATGCACGGCGGCGTGAACTACTCACGCAGGTCGAGGCGCTCAGGGGTGAGCGCAATCGCGTTTCCAAAAAGATCAGCCGGCTTCGGGAGCAGGCCGAACGAGAGCGGCTCATCGCCGAGATGCGCCAGGTGGGGGATCGCATCAGTGCGCTCGAAGAAGAATTGCGCCAGGTCGAATCTGACCTCAAGACGGCAATGTTGGCAGTGCCTAACCTGCCGCACGAGAGCGTGCCCGTAGGCCCCGATGAGACACACAACGTCGTCGTGCGCCAGTGGGGAGAGCCGGGGGAATTTGACTTTGAACCAGTGCCTCATTGGGACCTGGGGCCAGAATTGGGTATTCTCGACTTTGAGCGAGGGGTGAAACTCTCTGGCAGCCGCTTTTATATCCTGCGCGGGGCCGGAGCGCGGTTGCAGCGGGCACTCATCGCCTGGATGCTGGACGTGCATACCAGAGAGCATGGGTATACCGAGATTTACTCGCCCTACATCGTCAAGGAAGAGTGTATGTGGGGCGCGGGACAACTCCCCAAGTTCGCCGACAACATCTATCACGACGTCGAGGATGACCTGTGGCTCGTCGGTACAGCCGAGATTCCGCTGACCAATCTGCACCGGGACGAGATCCTCGACGGCGACGACTTGCCTGTGCGCTACGTAGCCTACACTGCCTGCTTCCGCCGTGAGAAAATGAGCGCCGGGCGAGATGTGCGCGGCATCAAGCGCGGGCACCAGTTCGACAAGGTGGAGATGTACAAGTTCGTCACCCCGGAAACCAGTTACGACGAACTGGAGGCGATGGTCGAGGATGGGCTGGACATCTGCCGCCGCCTGGGCATCCCCCACCGACTAGTACAGATATGCACAGGTGACCTGGGTTTCACTACGGCCAAGACCTACGACATCGAAATGTGGGCGCCAGGCTGCGGCGAGTGGCTGGAAGTGAGCAGTCTGAGTAACTGCGAGGCGTTCCAGGCGCGACGGGCGAACATCCGCTACCGGCCAGAGCGGGGGGCCAAGCCCCGCTTTGTGCACACACTCAACGGCTCCGGGTTAGGCTTGCCCAGGGTAATGATCGCGGTTATGGAAAACTATCAGCAGGCGGATGGGACCGTTGTGGTACCAGAGGTACTGCGACCGTGGATGGGGGGCGTGCAAGTTATCGGCGGTCAGGCAAATTGACAGTTCTTGATCAGCGTGGTAAAATCTAACACGTCAGGGGGAGCCACCCCTGGAACCGGAGGGATGGCCGAGTGGACTATGGCGACGGCCTTGAAAGCCGTTGTGGCCGCAAGGTCACCGGGGGTTCGAATCCCTCTCCCTCCGCCAGAGCAGTGCTATTAGGACAAGATCAACATATCGGGGAGGATGACCGAGCGGCTGAAGGTGATCGCCTGCTAAGCGATTGTAGGGGCAAAAACCTCTACCGTGGGTTCGAATCCCACTCCTCCCGCCATTTTTAAGCCACAGCCACCGGGCTTGCCGGTGGCTGTTTGTTATACAAGGTTGTACAATCCAATGTGAGCAAGATCCTCACCCCAGAACCTCCTGGCAAAGTCGTGGAAACGTCGGAGGTGATAAAGATTATTCGTCCCAATTTCATCCAAGTATCGCCTGACCTCGGCTTGTCTGTGGAGTGAGACGTGGCGCTTCCGGTCATTCTTCGCCGTGAAGCCAAGTTCAACCAACATCCTCTCCATCCCGTCCAGCAAGGGGATCGAGTGATTGGTAAAATTCATCTTTACGTAATGATACATCTTGCCACCGACTTTGTAAGAGTGCGGGTAGACTCCCCCGTCCGTATCCATCAGCCCCCGAATGCAGGCTCGCATATACTCCCTGTCCGAAAATATCCAGTCGGGCACGCCGACCTGCTGTTCCACCTTGTTCCCCTTCTTCAAGCCAATACTCAACAGGAATCCTACCACTGCCACAGATGAAACGATTACTATGCCAGTGTTCCCATCAGGAACAAGTGGTGCTTCCACGCCAAAAAGATCAGTCAACAACTCGGACACAAAGTGGCTGTATTCGACTTCCTTCTCACGGTGGGAGGTAACTCTTACCTGGAAATCAGTGATTCCGCCATCTCCCAGCAGAATGCCGACCAGTTCGGCCAGGCGAGGGGATTTCTCGGGGAGCAAGATCTCCTTCTTATCGCGAAAGTGTGGGTAGAGTTCGGGATTCTCTCTTGCCCGCCTACGTAATTCTCTGAGCCCTCTTTGCCCACCCTTGCATCGTCCCTCAAGCGTGCCAGGGTTGCCGTACAGTTCGTAACGCGCTTGCGCCCCTCTTCTGCTGGCCCGGTACCTGTGTTCCTCCTCGGATATGATCTCAATGATGATAGGCAGAGGAACACCGGACAACTCGTGCAGCGTCACCAACGCCTCGTGCGATATTCTGAGTTTCTCTTTCCGCCAATTCCGCAACGTCCGGCGTGAGACTTTACAAATCTCCGCCATTCGCTTCCACGTAATTGGCGCCAGCCTTTCCCTGACCTCTGCTAGGAAAGCGGCCTGCTGTTCCCTCTCGATGATCGCTCGGGCCATCGCTCATTCCCTCTGGTGGGCCGCACCGGGTTAGCCAAGTCGTAGATATGATACACGAAACTGGATAGGCCGCAAGTGTGTACAAATGGCACTGGCGCTTGAAAGAATCGGAAACCGGTGGTATAATCAAGCCACTTGAGAAAACGTGCCCTCGTGGCTCAGTGGATAGAGCGTCTGGTTGCGGACCAGAAGGTCACAGGTTCGAATCCTGTCGAGGGTACTGGTAGCAAAGCAGAAAAAGGCGGGGGCTTGTCGGCCCTCCGCTTTTTTGTTATGTCTCACCAACCGCAACAATTATGAACAACATCCCGGAGGTGATTATGTCTGTGCGTGACGACTTTCTCTTTCGCGGCGACCTGTCCGCGCTCGACCCGGCCGTGGCCCAACTGATTGACCTGGAGAAGGAACGACAGGCCCGCAAGTTGATCATGATCCCCTCGGAGAGCAGCTCGCCGTGGGCCGTGCGGGAGGCGCTGGGCTCGGCGCTGATGAACATTTACGCCGAGGGATACCCCAACCCAGAAACCCACTGGCTGGCCGAGGACGAGATTCTGGACTATGAGCACCACCTGGCCCACTACCGCCGCTACGGCGACCGGCGCTACTACCGGGGCGTGGAATACGCCGACGTGATCGAATCGCTGGCTCGCCGGCGGTGCGCCGAGGCGTTCGCCACTGACGACATCCCCGCCGACCAGATCTATGTCAACGTCCAGCCCCTCTCCGGCGCGCCGGGCAACATCGCCGTCCAGCAGGCGCTGCTCAAGCCGGGCGACACCATCATGGGGTTAGCGCTGCACCACGGCGGCCACCTGACCCACGGCAGCCCGGTCAACCTGTCGGGTAAACTGTACAACGTCGTCTCATACCGCGTCAATGAGCGGACAGAGTTGCTGGATTATGACGAAATCGAGGAACTGGCGCTGGAGCACCGGCCCAAAATGATCATTGCTGGATACACCTCCTACCCGCGTTTCCCCAATTGGCCCAAGTTCCGCCAGATCGCCGACCGGGTGGGAGCCTACCTCCTGGCCGACATTGCCCACGTAGCCGGCATGGTCATCGCCGGGGCGTTTCCCACCCCACTGGGATACGCCGACGTCGTCACCTTTACCACCCACAAGACGCTTTGCGGCCCGCGTGGGGCCTGCATCCTCACCACCGCCCCCGGCCTGGCGCAAAAGATTGACCACGCTGTCTTCCCCGGCCTCCAGGGCGGCCCCCACGTCAACAAGTTCGCCGCGATGGCCGTTGCCTTTCGCCTGGCCCAAACCGAACAGTTCCACCATCTCCAGCACCAGATCGTGACCAACGCCATCGCGCTCGCCCGCGCGCTCACCGCGCACGACCTGCGCGTCCCCTGCGGCGGCACCGAGACCCACCTGCTGCTCCTCGACTGCAAAACGATCCAGGGGCGGGATGGCATACCACTGATGGGCGGCATCACGGCGGCAGTGCTCGACATGGTGGGCATCGTCGTCAACAAAAACACCATCCCCGGCGACAAGACAGCCGCCTACCCCAGCGGCATCCGCCTGGGCACCCCCTGGGTCACCCAGCGCGGGATGCGGGAGCCAGAAATGGAGCAGATCGCCGCCATCATCGCCCGCGCCATGCAAGCCACCGAGCCGTTCATCTACACCAGCGCACGCAGGCGAACCTACCGGGGCAAGATAGACTTTGACGCACTGCAGGAACTGCGCGTTCAAGTGGCCAAACTGGCCGAACGGGCCGGGATTGACTTTGAACTCCCGTGCAGCGGCTACCCTCACTATTGCTTGATGCCTGAACTGCGCCAGCAGGAGACAGAATACAGACTGATCGAAGTCGAGGGGAACACGGCCGCCGCCTTTGTCGAACAGATCACGCCGGTAGACATCGCCGACCTCAAACAAGGGGATTGGCAAGCGGTGAGACTCCTGGAGCGGGACGGGCAGGTGATGAGCCCTGGTCAGGTCCAGCGGCCCGGCTTTGGTCACAACCGCTACCGGCTGATCGTGCCGGCTGACCGGGCGCGGCGGGTTCTGGCCTGGCTGCGCGACCTCTCCGACGGCTACGTGCGCTTCGACGACGCCGACCTGTGGGCCAAACTGCCGGGGCCGGTCGTCGTGCGCGACCTGGGAGAACAGGGATTGGCGGGGTTGGCGGATTTGGATTTGGACGCTGCGCCGGAGCAGGTTTCTCACAAGCCTTACTTTATTGGCCTCTCCGCCCCCGGCTATGCTGATCCGGCCGGGGAGCCGCTTCCGCCCTTTGAATGGCAAGAGACGGAGCGACCCCTGCGTCGCACGCCTCTCTTTGACTGGCACGTCCAGCACGGGGCGAAAATGGCCCCCTTCGCCGGGTGGGAGATGCCACTGTGGTACACCTCCATCAGCGATGAGCACCGGGCAGTGCGTGGCGCGGCCGGCCTCTTTGACGTCTCCCACATGGGGATCCTGGAGGCAAGTGGCCCCCACGCCGCCTACTTTCTCAATCTGGTAACCACCAACGACGTGAACAGCCTCCGGCCCGGCGAGTCGTTGTACTCGTACCTCTTGTCCCCCGACGGCCGGGTCAGCGATGACCTGATGGTCTACATGCTCAGCCCGGCCCGCTACCTGGTGGTGGTCAATGCCGCCAACACGGAGAAGGACTGGGCCTGGCTCCAGGCGGTGAACGAGCGAGCGGTGCGCATAGACGACCTGCGGCCCTGGGTGCGGACCGGTTTCCAGGCCAAACTGCGAGACCTGCACGACCCCGGCGAGAGTTACGCCTGGCTGGCCGATCTGGCCCTCCAGGGCCCTCGCTCCCGCGACATCCTGCTGGCCCTGCTCGACACCGCTCCACCCTCCAGCGCTGTCGTCGAGATACAGGGACAACTGCTGGCACTTGAACGGACTCGAGTGATGGAGGCTCTCGTCCCGTCCAGCCGGGCTCCCGGCGGCGTCTTTGATTTGATCATTGCCCGCACCGGCTACACCGGCGAGCGGATGTCGTTTGAAATCTTTGTCCATCCCGACACGATGGGCACGCTATGGGAGCAATTGATGGAGGTTGGCGCCCCATTCGGGCTGCGGCCCATCGGATTGGGCGCCCGCGACAGTTTGCGTATCGAGGCCGGGCTGCCGCTCTACGGTCACGAACTGGCAGGGCCGCTCGACCTGCGCCCTGACGACGCGGGCTTTGCCGGCTACGTCAAACTGCACAAGCCCTTTTTCGTCGGGCGGCGGGCCTACATCGAGCACGCCCAGCAGCGCAAGATGACCATAGTGCGCTTCCGCATCGAGGAAAAAGGCGTGCGCGTTCCCAAGCAGGAGGACGTGGTCACCGAGAGCCACGGGCGCGTCATCGGTCAGGTGACCTCGTGTGCGATGGACACTGAGGGCTATCTGGTAGGCCAGGCTTGCATTGACCGGCGCCACGCTAAAAAGGGAACGGAACTCAATATCTTTCCCCACCCCACCCGCGAGGGTTGGGAAAAGCCTTACGAGGAATTAGAGGTGGGCGACCGGCTGGTGATGAGCAATGAGGCCACGGTGGTGAGTCGGTTTATGCGACGCGGACGGTAACGCCTCGGCAAGCATTCACAGGAGTAGCCAGCCGCACGGCGGTTGAAACCGCGTGTAACGCTTGCAAAATCGGCCTGCGCCGATT
>CAYQTW010000128.1:0-8467 GCA_964420485.1 uncultured Anaerolineales bacterium | reverse complement strand
AAAGCGGCGGCTTTCCCTCATCTTTACTTTGTTGGAAGAGGTTATCCTCTTGTCCACAGTTGTACAAATTCCGAGACTCAATAGCAATGGCTGATCGGACGGGGCTGCACGTGGGACACAATGACAGGCTCCTTCTCTCAATCGGGTGCCACAGTGCCGGCAGTAACGTGGCCGGCGGCCCGGTGCGAGGGGACGACCACAGGCAGGGCAGAAGCGCGCGCTGGGACGTACTGTCGCCCTGCAGGACGAGCAGCGCACAGGTTGAGGCGGCGCAGATACAGGAGGCGCCCGGTACGGGGCTGGTGGTGGCGGTGGTTGAACCCGCCGCGGACGTCGCCCTCGGGGGTGAGCAGACCACGCTGGCGGGCCAGTTCCAGCGCCGCCTCCTCGCCCCCTCCTCGTAGGCCAGGAGGAACTCTTTGTAAACCGAGTCCAGTTCAGGGTCGGTGAGGATGGGGGCCAGGTCGGGGTACTGCTCGGCCAGTTCGGCCAGGGAAGAAGGTGGAGTGATATCGAGGGTGGGAAGTGGGGGCAAGATGGGAGTGGGCATGACGGGCAATGTGGTCAGGCCGGCCGGCGAATAGATGATGAAGAGGACGGTGGAGGCCAGGAGTAACACGGCTCCCGCCACCAGGAGATAGGTCACGTTTTTACGATTGGGACAATTCTGGGACACATCTCTACTCCCCGTAGAACACCAGCGTCAACTGACCATAGCGGATGACGTCGCCGCTGCGCACGCGGACCGGCTGTCCGGGCAATACCGGCACGTCGTTGAGAAAGGTGCCATTGGTGCTGTGGAGGTCCTCCAGCAGCCACCCCTCGGGATGATGCAGGAGGCGGGCGTGTTGGCGCGAGACTCCCGCCAGGTCGCCGCCGTGCAGCCCCAGGTCCACGTCAGGTGGCGAGGTGACGTGGGGATCGGCCCGGCCAATGAGCACCTCCTCTCGTGGGGGGATTGGCAATGCTGCTCCCGTACCTGTGGCAACCAGGCGCGGGCCGGCCATAGTCAAGAGACTGTCGAGGCGGATCGTGGTGCCGGCCGGCGCGGCGCGCTGTGAGGGAGATGCAGGAATCTGCGCTACAAGATCGTCCACTAACGCTTCCATAGTGGGGTGGCGGGCCATGGGATCACGGGCCAAGGCCCGCAGGATGACCGCCTCCAGTTGAGGTGTAATGCGCGGGTTGAGGCGACGAGGAGGGAGAGGGGGCTCGCGCAGCCGCCGCAACATGATCTCGATAGGAGAATCGGCCTCGAAGGGAATGTGGCCAGTGAGCAACTCGTAGAGCACAATGCCCAACCCGTAAACGTCGCTGCGATGGTCCACGTCCCCACCCGCAGCCTGCTCGGGCGAGAAGTAAGCCGGCGTGCCGATGCTGGTACCGGGCCTGGTGATGCCGCGCTGACGGTCTTGCAGTTTCACCAGGCCAAAGTCGGTCAGCAGAGGCCAGTCGGGGCGGGCCAGGAGGACATTGGCCGGCTTTACGTCGCGGTGGACGATACCCAGGGAGTGAGCGTAGGTCAAGGCACGGCCTATCGGGATCACCAACGCCGCCACGTCCGGCCATGCCATCGGCCCCTCGGTCAAGTGGGCCTTGAGCGCGCCGCCGGCCACGTATTCCATCACGATGTAGGCGATGCCTCTCTCCTCACCGTAATCATAGATGGTGACGATATTGGGATGCCGCAGGGTGGCGATGGCTTTGGCTTCGCGGCGGAAACGGTCCAGGAACTCCTGATCGCCCATCCCCCCCGTCTTCATCACCTTGAGCGCCACCCAGCGCTCCAGTTGAGGCTGGTAGGCCCGGTAGACGTGCGCCATCGCGCCCTGACCAATTTCCGACTCGATACGATAGGCGCCCAGTGTACGTCCAATCCAATTCATCATGGCACATCTCACTCACAGAACAGACGGCGCTCGGCCAGAAGCGCGATCCCTTCCATCAAAAGTCCACCTCCAACAGCGGCGAGGAATAGAGTCCCAATGTCGTAACTGATCCCCACACGTGTCCAGAGAACAGCGCCGCCGATGGTCGCAACGAGCGTGTGGGCGATCAGGGTGCGCCACCGCCGGCACCCGGTGGCCGCGTAAACCAGTGGCCCGGCAACGGCGTAAGAGGGCAGATTGTTCCACAGGAGAGGGATATTGAAAACCAGCGGGCCGAGGAGCCAGGCGGAAGCAGCAGCCCCGATCAGTAGCGCCGCCAGTAGCGCGACCTGTTGGGCCGTGCTCAACTGGCGCGTCAGACGCCGGGTAAAGGCCACCAACCGTTGGGTCGGGCGGCCGGTGGCGGGAGCGACGTCAGTGCTCTCGGATTGCGCCAATGCCTGAAAGATCAGATCCCCCACGAACCAACCGGCAGCGCCCACCAGCAGCGCCCCCACACTCGGGCCAAGATAGCGCTCGAACGAAAGATAGGAAGCGAAAAGGACGCTCTGCAACGTCAGGGTGCCGGCGACTGCCATCGCCATGGCCGTAGCCATCTCTAGCGGCCAGCGCGTATCGCGGGGGATAACGGCAGACACGGGGGGCCGGCGTTTCGAGGAAACGTTGACCTGAGGTGGAGCAGCGACGGATTCCACTCTTGCACCGCTTTCCATCCCCAGCGCGGACGTCATCTCGCGGGTGTCCTGGACACGCTGGTTCAGGTCGAGCGTCATAGCCCGCAGAATCGCGGATTCTGTCTCCGGCTGCAGGTCGGCCCGCAGGCGACGCGGGTTGGTGAACGAAGATGGCGTCGCCCACCGGTCTATGGCGGAGGGCGGCTCCTGGCCGGTGAGCGCGTGGTACATCGTCGCTCCCAGGCTGTAGAGATCGCTGCGTGGCTCGGTGTGGCGCCCGCCCAGGCCATAGTGCTCCGGCGAAGCGTACTCGCGGGTGCCCATGCCACGTATGATGCGCTGAGTCTGGGGGTGGCGCGGGTCCCACAGTTTGACCAGCCCAAAGTCCACCAGCACCGCTCGCCCATCGGGGCGGATGATGATATTCTGCGGCTTGACGTCACGGTGGATGATGTGCTGGGCGTGACACGTTGCCAGCGCATCCAGCAACTGGGCGGTCCAGTTCAGCACCTGGGCTTCCGGCAAGGGACCCAGGCGGGCGATGAGTGCGTCCAGGCTCTCTCCCTCGACGAAATCCATCACCAGGTAGACGTTGCTGCCCCACTCAAAGTGGTTTGTGACACGGGTGAGGCTGGGGTGGGCGAGGTTTGCCAGCACCTGGGCCTCGCGCTGGAACTGGGCCCGCAGTTGGGCCAGCGTGACCGGGTCAATGCCCGGTTCGGGCACCAGTTCCTTGAGCGCGACAGGGATGTTGAGGTTGAGGTCCCAGGCGCGGTAGACGGCGCCCATACCGCCCTGGCCCAGCAGGCGGGCGATGCGGTAACGGTTCTGCAGCACTTGTCCACTCGTAAGCGTCATACATCACCTCTCGCTATTCGCCATTCGCAATTCATCCCACATCCTTCCGCTTCAGTACAACAACCGTCCCCACACCAAACATCAGAGCAAAACTCAGCAGCAGCAACCAGTCCCAGCACAGGTGCCCGGCAGTGCGAGTGTAGTCAATCTGGAATTCTCTCTCACCGGTGATCTCTTGCACCATCGGCGTGAACGTTTTCGTCTCCGTCGAGGCGGCTCGGCCAGCAACTCGACAGCGATACTGACCCGCTTGCGTTGCCCACCACTGAGGCTGCTGACGACCTGGTTTTTCTGGCCGGTCATACCGACCCGCTGCAGGACGGTGTCAATACGGCGCTCAATCTCTTGGGCGGAGGTGTCGGGGGGGAGACGCAGCCGGGCGGCGTAGCAGAGTGCGTTGGCGACGGTCAGTTCCTTGTGGATGATGTCGTCCTGGGGGACGTAGCCGATCATTGTGCGGTAGAGGTCAAAATGCTGGTAGAGGTCATCCCCGTTGACCAGCACCTGCCCCTGGGCACGGGCGAAACCGTTCAGGGCCATCAGGAGAGTGGACTTGCCTGCGCCGCTGGCGCCCACCAGAGCCACAAAGTCACGAGGGAAGACGGAGATACTAATGTCCTTGAGGATGCGCTTCTGCCTCGCCCCCCGCCCCACCTCCCGCGTCAGATGCACTCCGTCCAGCCGCATACCGCCCGTGGCGGCGTACTGCTGTAAGCCGGCCGCTTCGTACACCAGTTTGAACGGGCCAATCTGCACCACGTCCCCCCGCTGCAGGAGATGGGGGCGCACCAGACGTTGGCCGTTGGCGAAGGTGCCGTTGGTGCTGTGCAGGTCGGTGATGACGTGCCCCCGGGTCGTGCGGTCCAGGCGGGCGTGCTGCCAGGAGACGACCGGCGCCGGCAGGTGGATATCGGCCTGGGGGTTGCGTCCGATAACGAGCGTGGGCTTTGTCCCCAGGGCCGTGACTCCCATGCGGATGGTGCCGGGGATGAGGGCCGGTGCGCCCCCTTCCCCGGCCGCGCGGAAGGTGAGGCTGACCGAGTTGCCCTGGGGGTCGCCGATGCGCATGATGTCGCCGTCGCAGAGGACGGCGCTCTGCACGCGCTGACCGTTGACGAAGGTACCGTTGGCGCTGCCCAGGTCTACATAGTGCCACAGTGTCCCCTGCCGCTCCAGCCGGCCGTGGTGACCGGAGATGTACTTTGGCGGGAGGACGACGTCGTTATCCGGCTTGCGCCCGATGGAGAAGGCTGGCCGGTCGAGGGGTGTCTCTTGCAGCGGCTGGCCGGGCATGCGGATGACCAGGCGCGGCTGCTCTTCTCGGTGGCCCCCTGCGTCCGGCGGGCCGGTCGGGGGCAGTTTTCGCCCACAGGCCGGGCAGAAGCGGGCCTGGGGGTTCTTTAATGTTGCGCCGCAGAAACGGCAGAAATGGGGCATCAGATTTTACCTATCCAGGATTATGGCATCGTTGGTTGTGGACGGCAGGTATCAGAACGCAGATGGGCAGGATAGGCCGGATTATCCGTTCTCACGCCTGGTCAGCAGTGTCACCCTCAGTAGGTCACGGTCAGGGTGTACAACGCGGTGGTGTTGTGACCATCCGTGCTATACACTCGCACATAATACTTGCCGGCTTGCAGAGTGCGCGGACCGATCGTCATCGTTGAGCCACCCTGTCCCCAGTTAGCCACGCACTCGGGTTCATCACCCGCGCGGTGTTTGTACAAAATCAAGTCACCGGTGGCCTGGTAGTTTTGCAACAAGATGGTCACGCTTTGGGCCGTGCTCAACTCAAAGTAGTAGTAGTCGGAGCCGTCGTCGGGATAGGCCCGGTATTCCCTGCCAAAAACCAGGGGGCCGTAGGCAGTTTGCCAGGAGTCATAGTCCTCGTAGGGGTTGATGAAAAAGTTCCTGAGCACGAGGGGAAGATAGATAGGATACGTCTTGTTGCACCACACCTCCCCGCCATTGGCAGGATTCCAGGTGCCGACGTACAGACTCTCGTTGAACACCGTCACCGAGTTGTCCCAGTAGGGCGAATAGTTGTTGCTGTCGCCCAGGCCATCCGGCCCTACCTGTTCCCAGTTCGTGCCGTTTGTGGTGCGCCAGACCTCCATTCCCGTAGTGCGATTGTGGGTAAAGGCATACAGCACGTCGTCGAAAATTACCAGCGACCGGATGGCCCGGTTCTCAGTATCCCCAAAGCCTTTGGCGATGGAAACTTGCTCCCAGTCGCTGCCGTCACATTGCTGGCAACGCCAGAGTTCGGCCCCCGGATCGTCGCTGTCCCTGTAGTTGTACGTGCCGGCGTACAAGTGACCGTTGAAAGGTTTCAGAGCAATGCTCCAGTTGTACGAGTCGCCAAAGCCATTGGCATTGACCTGGCTCCACGAGCCGCCATTCCCCGTGTCACTTCGCCATACTTCGCCTCCGGTGTCAGAGTTGTCAGTACCAGCGTACAGATGACTGTTAAACTCGACCAGCGACGCGAGTGTCTTGTTGTCCGCGTCACCAAAGCCGCCCGTCACCACCTGGACCCACGAGCCGCCATCTCCGCTGCTGCTACGCCACAGTTCACCGCCGGTGGTCGGGTTCCAGGTAGCGGCGTAGAGTTGGTCGTTGAACACAGCGAAGCGGAACACCTCGCTGTTGTTCGTGCTGGTAAAGCCCCCACTGGCGACCGTATGCCAATCGCCTGGGTCGCCGGTGGCGCTGCGCCAGATCTGGCCGCCGTTGGAGCCACTGCCGGCCGTCTCGTTCCAGGTGCCGGCGTAGAGATGGCCCTCGAACTCGATCAGGTGGTCAACGGCCACGTTACTGGCGTCGCCAAAGCCGCCGGTGAAGACGGCCGTCCACGCTGCGCCGGGGCTTTGCCGCCACAATTGGGCGCCGGTATCGGGGTTATACATCCCGGCGTAAAGTTGCCCGTCAAAGGGCGCCAGCACGCTCACCATCTCACTGCTGCGATAGCCGAACCCGTTGATGTTTACTTGCTTCCATCCTTCCAGCACGCCAGGGGCGAACTTTTGAATACGGGCGTTCTGTAAATCGGCCACGTACACGTTGCCGGCGCTGTCCACGTCCACACCCGAGGCGCCGCGCAACTGGCCGCTGTTGCTACCCCACGCCCCGCCGATGGTCGTCAGGTAGGCTCCGTATTTATCAAAGATTTGCACACGGTTGTTCCAGATATCCGCCACATAGATGCGGCCCTGAGAATCCACCGCCACGTCCTCCGGTTTATTCAATTGAGAAAAATCGTCGCCGCAGGCCCCTGTTGTGCCCAATGTCATAAGCCAGACGCCAACGCTGTTGAATTTCTGGATTCGACAGTTGTCCGTATCGGCCACGTAAACGTTGCCGGCGCTGTCCACTGTGACGCCGGCGGGCCGACACAGGTAGTAATTGCCCGTGTTACACTCGCCGGTCACGCCGATCCGTCCTACGAGATGGTGATCGCTGTCATAGATCTCTACTCGATGATTGTTGGTGTCAGAGACGTAGATGCGGCCATCTTGGCTCACAGCGACGCCAGTAGGCCAATCAAATTGACCGTCGCCAGAGCCCTGGCCTGTACCCAGCGTGGCAGAGTACCCGCCATCGCTGCTGTAGATTTGCACGCGGTGGTTGCCGCTATCGGCCACGTAGACGCGCCCGCCACCATCCACAGCCACGCCGCGCGGATCGCTAAAGTGACTATTGTCACTACCTGCGACGCCAGGCTCGCCCACTGCCCATTGGGACACGCTGCTGGCATCCAACTTGATCAGGCGCTGCCCACGTTCTTCCAGGATGATGACGTTGCCAGAGCCATCTATCGCCACGCGCGGGTAATTGTAGTGATAGTCGTCGGTCAGGTAGGGCACGCCGGACGTGCCGTAGGTGTTCTGGTAAACGCGGCTACTATTGAAAACCTGCACACGGGTGTTATTGCAGTCGGCCACATAGATGTTTCCGTCCACGTCCACTGCCACGTCTGACGGGTGATTGAAATGCTCATTGTCGGAGCCGGCCGAGCCGGCGCCGATCGTGCCCTGCCAACTGCGCGTGGTCAGATTAAAAATTTGCACGCGGTGGTTTCCAGCGTCGGCCACATAGATATGGCTGGCGTCCGTCGCCACACCCATGGGATTTTCGAGGTGGTCATTAGTGAAACTGGGCACGCCGCTCACGCCGATGGTCGCCACGTAAGCGTGGACGCCGTCAAATATCTGCACGCGATGGTTGTCGTAGTCGGTCACGTACAGGTTGTCGCTGCCATCAATGGCCATGCGCTCAGGCCAGTCAAAATGGCTATTGTCGGCGCCGGACACGCCGCTCACGCCGATGGTGGCGATGTGAGTGCTGCTGCTATTGAAAACCTGCACGCGATGGTTGCCGGCGTCGCTGACGTAGACGTTGCCGGCGCTGTCGAAGGCAATGCCACGTGGATTGTCGAAATGATCGTTGTCTGAACCAGATTCCCACGTCTGGCCCAATTCGCTCACATAGTTGCCGTCCGCGTCAAATTTGACGACGTGATGGGCGCTGCCGTCCACGACCCACACGTTGCCGCTCCCGTCCACCTCCACATCAGTGATCCAGTCCAATTCGGTCTCCTCGCAGGGAAAGTGGAAACCCGCCTTGCCGATGAACGTCGCGCATGGGCCGCTGGCGGTGCATGTGAGAACACGTCTTCCTACAGAGTCGGCAATCCAGACGCCAGCGCCATCTGTCCCCAATCCAAAGGGATAGTTGATGTGAGCGGTATCCGTAAAGTACGCCGTCTCTGTTTCCCCAAACGTCTTTACGTAGCGGAAACTCAGCCCCGGCTGGCCCAGGGCCACGGCGGAATGTATGTCCTGCGTACTTGCATCACCGGACTTTGCCAGCGCCGGCCACTGCACTGTCATCCAGAGAAGCAACAGCAAGGCTAGTACCACTAACAGAGGGATGGAGGCAAGCCATCTTTTGCGTATCATCTCGTTTTTCTCCTAATATTTCTGCTCGGGTTTCCGAGAATACTCGCGACACACGTTTTCTATGCATCCGCTGTTCTCATGGCGG
>CAYQTW010000127.1:0-8507 GCA_964420485.1 uncultured Anaerolineales bacterium | reverse complement strand
GATGTACAGGCCCTCAACGATCCCAGGGAGCGGGTCGGTTTTGCTAACCACGGTCGGCGTGGGGGAAGTGGAGATGTCCAGGATCGTCAGGCGAGATCCCTCACCGATATAAGCCGAGTTCCCCCGGACGGAAACCGCGTTGGTTACGCCGCCAATTTGACTAACGAGATCAGTGTTCTGGTTGGTGACAGAGGCGGTCCGCCTCTCTATCTCTCCGGTCCTCCCACTCTCTTCCCCTGCCTGGGTGAGTAGCGCAGGGGAAGCAAGAGTTGTTTCCTCTTTCTCCCGATAAGAGGCAGAGGGGGCTTCAAGGACCTGGCGGGCTGCAGCCCACGGTGAGATCGGGGACGGAGAAAGGACAAAGATCACCAGAACAGGAATCGCCAGGGAGAGAAGTAAAGCAAGTCTTCGCTGTTTCATAGTTGCACCTCCATTGTCCGTATGTTCAAGAAATCCGTTCCATTTTCACTACCAGCGGGGAAGCCGCCGATGGCCTTCCGACCGTTGGCACTGGCCAAGCTAAAGGGCAACGGCGTGGGGACGAACCCCGGCAAAGGCCAGAGAGGTCAAGAAGCGACCACAAGCATTCACAGTGTACTACATCCCACCGCCGCTATCAACCGGCGAAGGCCGGAGCAACCACAAGGGGCGCCTCTATCCCCCGGCAATCAGATGGATCACCCACACGTCCGCGCCATCGGGGATGACGCAGGTGAGGTACTCTTCACGGGGAATCACCTCCCCGTTGATTTTGACGATGATGTGGACAAAAGTGTAACGCAATCGCTCCAGCAGGCCAGAGACGGTCAGCCCTTGTTCCCACTCGATCTCGTCGCGGTTGTTGATGCGGATCACGCCTGGCTACCCCATCCAAAATCCTTTTCGATGGCTCACCCCCAGCACTTTTTTGCAGGCGGGACAAAAGTATATGTATCTGTTCCCGAACGGTGATTCGACCTTGCGAAACCAGACGGTGTGTAATTCTTCCGAACAATGCGGGCAGATAGGAACAATATCCTTTCTCTCCACTGCGGGTATTTCTGACATGGCTCCTCCTCCAGACCGTAGGGGCGCGGCTACTGCGCCCCTACGGGTTTACAGGTACTTTTTCACAACCGCCACAACCTCTGGAAAATCAATCCCCAGCCGCTTGAGCGTCTCAATCCTAGGAACCGCGTCGGAGGTCCAGCCACGCCGCTCGTAGACGGCGTCCTTTAACTTTTCGTACTGCCCCTCCCGGTACTCTCGCAGCGCGGCCATCTTTGCCTCGGTGGTCATCCCTCCCGGGCCCAACCACAGGATTTCCCGCAACTGCTTGTCGTACCGCTCGGCCCGCGACTCGTACTCCTCGGCTGTCACCGGCCCCACGGAGCGGTAGGGGATGTCGTCGTGATCCCGCCGGCCGTAGCCCAACCGGATATTGAACACCCGCTGAAAGTTGTAGACGCCCTCGGACATGGTGATAATGTCCTCTTTGGTGATCTCTTGCCCGGTGACGCCGGAAAAGAGTTCGACATAGTTCTGAACGTGCTCGGGTATTTTGGCCGGTTCGTCGGTCTGGGCATTGTCGGGTGGCTGGATGTCGTTCCAGGGCAGTTTGCACAGCCCGCACAGGCCGAACCAGGTGCGGAACATTGGAAAGTAGTGCAGTGCCTCTGCCTTGTCCTCGAACGTCGGCAGGAGATTGCTCACCTGATCCATAAAGATAAGCCAGGCTTCGTCGTGCTGCGGGCCTTTGTTGGTCAGGCCATAGCCGCCCTGCTGGGCCAGCGACTCTTTGGTGACGTACTCGGAGTATTCCAGCCCCTTGGCCTCCATGCCAATGTCCTGCAGGAAAGCAGGGTCGGCGCCGTATTCCTCGGCAAAATACGCCTTCATCCGGTGGATGCCTTGCCCGGCAATCTTGCCAAAGCCCTCGCCCCGGGCCATCAGGTGCAGGAGCTCGATGGCAGCGTCGGCGTTGCCAAAATTTAACTCTAGCCCGCCGGTCTTTTCCTTGTCCAAGACGCCGGCCTCGTAACACTCCATCACAAAGGCGGTGCCGGTGCCGAAGGAGATGGTATCAATCCCGTAGGTATCACAGTAGAAATTGATCTCCAGAAGGGCCCACGGCTCAAAGATACCGCAATTGGAGCCGCACCCGCCAACCGTCTCGTATTCGGGGCCGTCCACGATGACCTTTTCTCCCTTGTACGGCCCGGTGCGCAGGGTATAGTTGTCCACGGCGTGGGCGCAGGCCAGCGTGCAGCCATACCAGCAGCCGTCGGGCAAGCCCTGGGTGAAACGTGCCTCCCACGCATCGCCGTTGATCTTGGGCGTGTCTGGGTGAGAGCCGAACCGGAAATTGTGGACGGGTAGGAGATCGTAATCGTTCATGATCTGGACCAGGTACGAGGTGCCCCGGTGGCGCATGCGGCACTGTTCGTCGTCGTGGTCGTGAATCTCCTTGTGCAATTTCGCGCCTACGCGGGCGACGCGGGCCGGGTCGGCTGGATGGTTGGAATCGCCCTTCACAGGATCGCTTTTCACCACCAGTGCCTTGATGCGCTTGTCGCGGAAGACGGTGCCGATGCCACCCCTGCCAGCCTGCTTATAGCGCGGGGCCTTCCGCTTGCGGTCGTAGAGGCTGAAATTCAGGCAGCCGATGAGCGTGTTCTCGGACCCGGTCCCGGCGGAGACGCTGGACATGAAGTAACGATCTTTTTCCTTCTCCGCCATCTGCTCGATCAGCCAGTCTCCCAGGAGATGGGTGTCTACCGGCGCATCGGGCGCTTCTTCGATGGTGATGCGCCCGTTGGGGCCGTCAATCACGACGATGACGTCCTTCTCCGCCTTCCCCTGGATCTCAATGGCGTCCCATCCGGCGAACTTGAGAAGCGGTCCATAGTGTCCGCCGACGTTGCAATCCATCACTGAGTGGGTGGTGGGGGAGATGGCGACTACCAGAGACTTGCCACAGCCGGGATACTGGGTGATGCCGCCGATGGGACCGGAGGAGATGACGATCTCGTTCTCCGGATCGTTCCACTTCGTGTCGTCCTTGACACCGTGCCACAGGAGCCACAGGCCAAACCCCCGCCCGCCGATGAATTTTTCCTTCATCACGTCGGTCACGGGTTTGGCAGCGATGGTGTTGTCAGACAGGTTTACGTACAAGGTCTGGCCGGTGTAGCCGCGCTCCACGGGCAGGGGTTCGTAGGTGTACTCGGCCAGTACACGGCGGGTTGCTTGCTTCTTCTCAGACATAATTTTCCTCCCTTTGTTCATTGATTCACGATGGACAGAGCCTCGGCGGGACACTCCTCCACGCACTTGCCACAGACGATACACTTGAAAGGCTCGCTCAGGTCAGCGTGGTAGAACATTGCTCCGTGAGGACAAAAGCCGACGCACGACAGGCAGCCCACGCACAGTTTCTTCCGCAGGCGCACAATGCCCTTCTTGTCCCGGTAGAGGGCCTCGGTGGGACAGACCGCGATGCACTCGCCACACTGGTTACAAAAGACGGCGCTGAGGAAGGGGCCGGCACCCTCGTCGTAGATGCGGATACTAGATTTCTCCGCGTCGGCGACCTTGAACCAGGTCTCGGAGCAGACCTCCTCGCAGATGTAACACCCGACACACAGTTCTGGATCGTAGGATAAAACTTTCATATTTCTCCTTGCAAAATGTTGTCTGAAACTAGATGGTATTTTATCACATCTGAGCGGAAAACCCAAATCACTCGAAATCTGTTGGGGACAGGTTAACGTGGTATCATCTCAATATTCTGGGGCACTTTTAACGTAGCCGCGCTTTCCATAGCGCGTTATGCCCGCGAGGTATGGAAACCTCGGCTACATTGCCCCACTTTATTGAGCAGATACTTAACGTGCAACTTTCGCTGACACGAGAAACTGGCTCGGAGAGCACCTCCGGGCCAGTTATTTATGGCGCCGTCAATTGTGGGTTAGCGGAAAAAGTTCACCCGGATGACATCCAACACTTGAGCCAGGTTGGTGCAGTGGGTGGGAAAACGGGGAGCGTCGTGGATAACATGAAGGTGTAGGGTGGGTTCAAAGATAGAGTCGGGATGGGGTTCGGCCAGTTTCTCGTAGCGGAAGAAGAAACCGTCGGGGCGTTCGTAGTGGTAGACGTAAGAGATAACGTCAAGTTCCCCCGACCTGGAAATCCGTATCTCTTCCCGAAGGTTCAGGGTAGAATTATCGCAAAAGATCAACCCCGACCGCTGACTGCGTATCCGGGGCGCATACACCGCGGCCTGACATTTGCTCCGAACCTTGAATGATGCCGCTGAACGGTCAGCCACAATGCCAGATTTGTCAATCGTGCCGAGGATCCAGTGAAAGTACTCCGTAATGCGTTTGACTTTCATGGCTGACCCTGCCTGGCTCTCCCACGCTTAGAATCTCGCCAGAAGCTGTATTCAATTGCCCAGGCACTCGTATCATACGTGTCGGGCATTTCGCCGCGCCGGAACTTGGCGTAGAACTCGGCCGAGGACATCCCGTAATCTCGCTCGTAACTGCGGAGGTTCTCCTCAACCTCTTCCCAGGTCATCTCACCCTCTAGCAGTTCATAGTCCTCTTTGCCCGTTCCGTCCACGCCGAACCGGTGTTTGATCGTGAGTACCCACGAAGCCAATAGTTCATTTATTCTGCCGAATATGTCGTTTGCCGATATCGTTACTTGTTGTGCCATCTCATTCACCTCGCCTGATTGGGAGTCACTGCTGATTTTAACACGAAAACTGGTCGTCGTCAAACAGTTGCTTACCGTTTCTACTCCTTGCACAATAGCGTTATCCAATGGCCGAAGCGAAAACCGGCGCCAATCTTGACCCGGCGGAGAGTTACGTAATCTTCGCCGACACGAGAAACCGGCCCGGAGAGCGCCTCCGGGCCGGTTGTTTACGACGACGTCAACAGCCTCCTGACTATATTCTCGGTGCATAGTGTAATACGGAACAAAACCGTCGTCAAACCGGGCTTGCCTCCTGCATCACCATCGGCTATAATGCGTCCGTCGGCTACAAGGAGGCCACAGTGAGACTTTCAATCATCATGCCGGTCTACAACGAGATCGAGACCATCGCCGAAATCCTGCGTCGCGTGCGGGCGGTGCCATTGGCAGTGCCGGTGGGCTACGGGCCGGACGATGGCACTGTCGTCGAGTTTGAGCGCGAGGTCGTAGTCGTGGACGACGGCTCGACGGACGGCACGCGAGAGTACCTGTGCACGTTGGAGGGCGAGCCGGACGTGGTCGTCGTGTTCCACAAGTGCAACCAGGGCAAGGGCGCGGCGGTGCGCACAGCGTTGCAGCACGCCAGCGGGGACGTGATGGTGATTCAGGACGCCGATTTGGAATACGACCCCCGCGACTATTCGGCGCTCTTGCAGCCCATCGTCGAGGGACGCTCCCAGGCGGTCTACGGCTCACGCTTTCGCGGCGGCCCGACCAGGGCAATGTTCTTCTGGCACATGGTCGGCAACCGCTTTCTTACGCTGGTGACCAACGTGCTCTACGACACCATCCTCAGCGACATGGAAACTGGCTACAAGGTTTTTACGCGCCAGGTCGCCGGGCAACTCGACCTCAAAGCGCCCGGCTGGGGCTTTGACCCCGAGATCACGGCGCAGATTCTCAAGCGCGGCTACCGCATCTACGAAGTGCCTATCTCCTACACCGGGCGCGAGTTCGAGGAGGGAAAGAAAATCGGCTGGCGTGATGGTATCACCGTGTTATGGACGCTACTCAAGTACCGCTTGGCGCGGTGAAGCCTCGCCACTGGGAGCGAGATCGCTGGGCGCTGGTTGTGCTCCTGCTACTGGCCTGGGCACTGCGGCTACCCCCTATCCTGGACAACCGCTTCCACGCCGACGAGGCATTGTATGGCTACTGGGGGCTTTTGATCGGGCGGGGCCAAGACCCGTGGCTGGTGACTGTGCCGGTCTACAAGCCGCCGTTATTGCCCTACCTGGTGGCCGGGAGTCAGGCATTGTTCGGCAACTCGGAATTCACCGTGCGGCTACCGGGGCTGGCGGCGGGCCTGCTGATGGTCCCGTTGGTAGCCGCGCTGGCCCACGCGCTCTATCGTGACCGCTGGACAGCGGCGGCATCTGCCGTGGGCGTGGCTTTCTCGCCCTTTGCCATCCTTTTTTCCGCCACCGCTTTCACCGACCCGCCGATGGTGGCGCTGGGACTGGCGGCTTGCGTGGCGGCGGCTCGTGGCCGGCCGGGCTGGGCAGGCCTCCTGGCCGGGCTATCCTTGGCGATGAAACAGACTGGGCTGGTGTGGCTGCCGCTGGTGGCTCTAATTCAAATCTCAGGATTCAGTAAATCCAATTCTGCTCGGCCTGGATCGCCAGATCCAGGCCAGAAGCGAGGATTTGGCAATCCCCTCGGAGCAATTTTGGATCCACTGAGACTCATCGTCTGCTTTTCCCTGGTAGTCGGTCTGGTATTTACCTGGGACGCGGCCCGAGTGGCCCAGGGCGCGGAGAGTTTCTGGCGCATAGGTGTCACCGGCTACGGGGGCCTGCGCATGATCTGGCCGCAAGAGTTGTGGCCTCGGCTACGCGGATGGAGCGGTCTAATGCGCTATTTTTTCGTCTCACCCGTCGTCAACTGTGCACTCCTGGTAGGCCTGCCCGCCCTGGCGTGGAACGCTCTCACACGCCGCCGCACGCGAGAATCATTCGCCGACCCCCTGCTCATTTCCTTTTCCCTCATCTATCTCCTCCTCCACTGGCTGTGGGCCTTTCCCGTCTGGGACCGCTACCTATTACCACTGGTTCCCATCCTGGCTATCCTCCTCGCCTACCTCTTCATCTTCCTGGCCTCCCACGTACAACTCGCAATTCGCCACTCGCAATTCGCCACTCGCTATTCGCTATTCGCTATTCGCTATTCGCTATTGTTCATTCTCCTGGCCTGGCCCGCCTGGAACGCCGCCCACAGCTGCTACCCCGTCGGCGGCGACCACGGCGCTTATGACGGCATTAACCAAGTCGCCGCGTTCTTGAGCCACCTGCCCGAGGGATCTGTCGTCTACCAGCACTGGCTGGGCTGGCATTACGAATATTACCTGTTCGACGCGCCGGTCTACCTGGCCTACTGGCCCACCCCGGCCTGGCTGGCGCGGGACGTACAGGCTTTCGGCGCCCAAGAACCGCGCTACATCACCTTCCCATCCTGGGAGTCGCCGGCGCGAGTGGAGCGGGCGCTGACCGGCGTGGGCTACGAGTTGGCGCCCGCGCTGACCACGACCCGCCGCGACGGCACACCCTCGTTCACCGTCTATCGCGTAGAACGCGGATTGCAGGATATTAACGGATTCGAGAACGCGGATTACAGGACATTAACGGATCAATGAACCGGTCACCCAATCACCCAGTCACCCAATCACCCAGCCACCCAGTCACCCAGCCACCCAATTTCCTGGCCGTCGTCCTGCTCTGGGCGCTGGTGCTCGCTCTCTACTACAAGATCGCGCTGGCGGGGCGGGTGTTGGCGGGCGGCGACGTTTTCACCTATTTTTACCCCTACTGGGCGGAGGCGACGCGAGCGATGCAGGCCGGGCGGTTGCCGCTTTGGAACCCGTACCTCTTTATGGGCGCGCCTTTCCTGGCCAACAGTCAGGTAGGGGTTTTCTATCCCCTCAACTGGCCGCTGTGGCTGGCACTACCGGCCCACCAGTCTGTCCATCTGACCATCGTGCTGCATCTGTGCCTGGCGGCGCTCAACGCTTACGTCTGGGGGCGCTCCTCGCTGCATCTGGGACGGGTCGGCGCGTGGACGGTCGGCGCGACGTTCGCGCTGGGGGGCTACCTGGGCGCGCAGGTGGAGCACGTCAACCAGTTACAGGGTTTGGCCTGGCTGCCGCTGATGTTGATGCTGTACGAGTCGGCGAGTCAGCGAGTCAGCGAATCGGCGAATCGGCGAATCGGCGGGGCTGCGTTTGCAGGGCTTGTTGTTGTGATAGGGCTGGTGTTTTTGGCCGGACATACGCAGACGGCCTTTATCTCGCTGGTCGGGCTGGCGGCCTATGGGTTGGGGCCGGCGCTGTGGCGTGGTTTGCGCCGGCGCGAGTGGAGACCGTTGGCGCGACGGGCGGCGCTCCTGGCTGGCGCGGCGGGGCTGGGAGTGACGCTGGCAGCGGTGCAACTGCTCCCCACCTGGGAACTCTCACGCCTTTCGGTGCGCGCCGGTGGACTGCCGTTCAACGAGCGGCTCTCCTTCTCTCTCTCGCCGCTCTACCTGGCCCGCGCCCTTTTGCCCACCTTTGCCGAACCCGTGCCCATCGCACACATCGAGCACGTCGCCTACGTCAGCCTCGCCGCCCTGGCATTAGCCACCACAGGACTCATCGCCAACATTCACCGCCAACACAACGCCCAATCTACCAATCTACCAATCTACCAATCTACCAATTTCCCAATCTACCTTCTCACCATCCTCGGCCTCTTTTTCTCCCTCGGCGTGTACAACCCGCTCTACCTCCTCTT
>CAYQTW010000126.1:7457-8612 GCA_964420485.1 uncultured Anaerolineales bacterium | reverse complement strand
CAGATCCGTCAATCCCGCTCATCCGTGTTCTAAATGGAAAACTCCAGATACACAACATAAAGGAGTTATCAGTGATCAAGACATACAAACGAGCAGTTTTTGTTGGCCCTGGGCAGATTCGCTTCGACGAACCGACCATCCCTGAACCTGGCCCGCGCCAAGCACTGGTCAAGGTGAAGGCTTGTGCGCTCTGCACTTGGGAGCAGCGGGTGTACACCGGCGAGGAGCATTGTTACCCCCTGGCGGGCGGTCACGAGGTCGCGGGCGAACTGGTCAAACTGGGCCGATACGTCCACACCGGCGCGCAAATCGGCGACCGGGTGATGGCCTCAGTGCTGACCCGCTGCGGCTATTGCGAGTCATGCCGGCGCGGTTTGGATAACATCTGCGACAATGCCCGCAAACTCTTCCGCGATACAGACGTGCCCGGTCCCGCCGGCCTGGCCGAGTACGTGCTGCTCGACGATTACCAACTCTACCAGGCCAACAATCAGACGCCGTTCGAGGAAATCTGCCTGACCGAACCGTTATCCTGCGTCGTCCGCAGCGTGCGCCACGCTCGGATCGAGTGGGCCGACAACGTCGTCGTTGTGGGGGCGGGCATCATGGGCCTGTTCCACTTGATACTGGCCAAGCAGATGGGCGCGCGGGTGATCGTCAGTGAGCCGAATCCCGGACGAGCGGCCTTTGCCAGGGAGATGGGCGCCGATGCTATCATTGATCCGACTGAGGACACTTTTGCCGCACAGGTAAAGGCTCTGACCGGCGGTCGCGGCGCGGACGTGATCTTTTGCGCGGTGAGCATCGCCTCGGCAGTGGAGCAAGCGGTGCAGGCGGTCGCCCAGGGCGGGCGGGTGCACGTCTATGCCAGCGTCCACCCGCGCGGCACAAAGATCTGCATTGACCCCAACCTGTTTCACGGCCAGGAAATTGTGCTGACGGGCACAATGAGCCAGGGCAAGGAGGATGTGCTTCAGGCCGTGCGGCTGATTTCCCGGGGATTGATTGACCTCAAACCGTTCATCTCGTTGGTATTGCCCTTTGAGCGGTTGGAGGAGGGGTTGCGGGCGGCGTTGCGCCCCGACACGTATCGCGTCGTCGTGACGATCTAGACGAACGGTTGCTGGCTGGAGCAAATAGCAAACGGCACGCCAG
>CAYQTW010000126.1:0-7357 GCA_964420485.1 uncultured Anaerolineales bacterium | reverse complement strand
GTGACGATCTAGACGAACGGTTGCTGGCTGGAGCAAATAGCAAACGGCACGCCAGGTCAGGCGCCTCAACCGGACGACATCTCGAGTTATGGCTCTACTTCGACCTGGGGACACACGTCCGTCGTGGCCTCATCACACGTAGACAGCAACGGAGATGGCACGATCACCAGCACTCACGTCATATCCATCTACATCCCGGTACAGGCGTCTTGCAGCACTGCACCGCTGGCCGGCCAGCCGCCGTTGACTGTCGTTTTCACCGACACCTCCACCGGTTCTATCGCCACCCAGTCGTGGGGCTTTGATGGTATAACCAGCACGGCGCAACATCCCACCCACACGTATGCCTGCACCGGTACTTTTTCCGTTAGCCTCACCGTGAGCGGGCCGGGCGGGAGCGACACGGAGGTAAAGACTGATTACGTCCGGGTCAGTGACAAGCCCATCATCGCCAATTTCACCGCCCATCCCGCCAGTGGCCCGGCTCCGCTGACCGTCCAGTTCACCGATGCATCGGCCGGCGACGTCAGCGCCTGGCAATGGGACTATGGCATTGGCCCGGTAGTGAAATTCACGATCACCACAAATCCCCGCGAGCCGTTTTCCAATCTGTCCGCCCCCAACCAACTCTCCCGCAAGCCCCAGTCACAGTTGACCTAGAGCGAAATGCACAGTACAATAGACTTTACAAGAGTTTAATTTCCCGAAGAGAAAGGAGGGGATTACCGGATGACCTGGCTGCGGGATTTTCTCGCTGCTCATCGGTTGATGCTGGCACTTTTACAAGGGCAGGCATTTTTCACGTTGGGCCTCTCAATCACCTTCCTGACCCGCCGCAGTGCACGACTAGAGGTCGCCCGTGGTCTGGCGCCACTGGCGGCCTTTGGATTCTGCGAGACGTTGGTGGCCTGGAGTCCCATAATGCTGACCTTACCGATCACTGCGGCCCCTATGCTCGCCTGGCTACGGCTGCTCCTCCTGGGCATTGGCTATGCCTTTTTGTTGGCCTTTGCTCTACAGACCCAGGCGCCGCCGGACAAACGACAGGGAAAGTGGTGGGCGTTCGCCGGTGGGCCATTCGCGCTGTGGCTGACCGGTTTGGCCGTCGCCCGCCTGGCCGGTGTATCGTTAGAGCAGGTGTGGCTCGGCGGTGAGGTCGCCGCCCGCTACGGGCTGGCGCTGCCCGGCGGCCTGCTAGGAGCGTGGGGCCTCCGCCGCCAGACCTACCGTACCATTGAGCCAGAACGGCTGCTGCTGGTCAAGCCCTACCTGCGCGTCACCTGGTTCGCCCTGGGGTTCTTGGCCCTGTTTGGAGGACTGATCGGGCCGGCTGCTCCTTTCTTCCCCGCCAATTGGCTCAACCAGGAGACGCTTTTGCGGGCGACGGGCATCCCGATTTCGGTCTTTCGTGGACTGTGTGGCGTCGCCATCACCTATGGAGTCGTGCGGGCGCTGAGCGCGGTACTGAGCGAGATCGAACTCTGGCTGGAGAGCGTGGAGCGAAGACATGCGCTGGCCCACGAGCGGGAACGCATCGGGCGAGAGTTACACGACGGCATCATCCAGTCCATCTACGCTGCCGGACTGATGCTGGAAGGATCTCGTCACAGCATTCCCGACGAGCCGGAGGCGGCGCGTGTCCAACTGACGCGCGCGATTGGGAGCCTGAACCAGACCATCCAGGACATTCGCCGCTACATCTTTGACCTGCGGGGCGAGATGCCAGACGATGACCTCGAGGTGGGTCTGGGCAAGATACTCAAGGACTTTTATATCAACACGCTGCTAGAGACAGAACTGGTCGTGGAGGGGGAGGACACCTACGTGCTGGGAACCGAGCGCCGGCGGCACATTTTCCAGATCGCGCGCGAAGCGTTGACCAACGTGGCCCGGCACGCACAGGCCCGGCGGGTCGAGGTGCGCCTGCGATACGGCGTCAATGCATTGCAACTCTGCATCTCTGACGACGGCGTTGGACTATCGGAACCGCCGGTCAACGGGGGGCACGGGCTACGCAACATCCGCGAACGCGCACACCTGCTCGACGGCACGCTAGACATAAACACCGCGCCGAACAAGGGCACAACCCTGATCCTGACCGTGCCCTATTGACGTAAAACGTGAAACGTGATGCGTGAGAGGCCAACACAGCATCCGGATCACGTTTCACGTTTTATGGTATCTGCTCAATAAAGTGGGGCAATGTAGCCGAGGTTTCCATACCTCGCGGGCATAACGCGCTATGGAAAGCGCGGCTACATTAAAAGTGCCCCAGAATATTGAGATGATACGTTTTATGCATCACGGGACGGAGGTGATATGACACTCAGAATTATTATCGTGGACGATCACGAGGTGGTGCGACTGGGCCTGCGCACGCTTCTGGAGCGCCATCCCAACTTTACAGTCGTAGGCGAGGCATCTACGGCCAAAGAGGCCGTTCAGAAAACCCTGCTTCTTCGTCCCAACGTCGTGGTGATGGACATCCGGCTGCCGGGAGGGAGCGGCATTGATGCCTGCCGGAAAATCGTTGAGCAGGCGCCCGAGGTTCAAGTCATCATGCTCACCTCTTACGCCGAGGACGAGATGCTGTTCGATGCCATTGCTGCCGGGGCGTGTGGTTACGTGCTCAAGCAAATCGGCAGCGACGACCTGACGCGGGCGATAGAGACGGTGGGGAAGGGGGAGGCACTGCTGGACCCGGCGCTCACGCAGCGCGTCTTTGCCCGTGTGCGCCAGGCGGCGCGCAAAGAGCAAGATGCGGCTTTCGCCAGTCTGACCGACCAGGAGATGCGTGTTCTGGCCTGGGTGGCCGAGGGCAAGACGAATCGGGAGATTGCCGAGGCAATGTTCCTGGGCGAGGGGACGGTACGCAACTATGTCAGCAGTATTCTGAGAAAACTAAATCTGACAAATCGTGCCGAGGCCGCTGCTTATGCGGTGAAGCATAATCTGAAGGACTTTCTCTAACGTCTACCCGTGGAAGCGCCAACTGCTCGATTGAGCTCGCCGAAATCTCGTTGGCGCTCCGGCCGGGAAGGTACGGGCGCGGTTACCGCGCCCGTACGTGTGTTGCGGTAAATTCAGAAGGTAGGGGCGCGGTAACCGCGCCCCTACGTGTGTTACGGTAAATTCAGGGGGTACGGGCGCGGTTACCGCGCCCCTACGCTCTGCTTAGGGCGCGGCATCCTCCAGGTACTCGTTGCACGCCGCAGCGGTGGCATCCAGTTGTGCCTGAGCATCCTCACCACTCATGACGGCGGTGAGCATCTCGGAGATGGCCGAACGGCACTCGTCGTACCCGGCCACCGGCGACTCAACGCCATAGTCCATTGACATGAAGGTGAAGGCCTTCTTGTAGATAGGGTGCTCGGCGAAGTAGTCGGCCAACAGGTCTGCCGCTGCCTGGCGGGTGGGGAAGTAGCCGGTGCCGCTGGCCCACGTCGCCTGCTGCTCCGGCTCGCTCATCCACTTGATGAACAGCCAGGCCGCCAACTGCTCTTCGGGGCTGCTGACAAAGATGGACTGGCTCGCGCCATAGATATTCAGCCGTGGCGCGGCGGTGGAGTGCGGCGGTGGATTGACGCTCCACTTGAAGCCAGCGCCCTCGTCCACCACGCTCTCGTAGTAGGGCAGGCCGGAGATAGAGGAGATGGTAAAGAGCGAGCGGCCCGCGCCAAAGTCGCTCTGGTCACCGTACTTTTCCGTCTGTTCTACGGCGCAGCCATCCGCAACCATATCCTGCAGGAAGGTCAGCGCTTCCAGGCCGGCTGCATCATTGAAGACGTAGCCAGTGCCGTCCTCGTTGATGATGTTGCCGCCCCGGCTGAAGATAAAGGTGGCAAAGCGGGAGGCATCAACGGAGTAAACATAGCCCAGGCCAGGGCCCTCAACCGTGGCGCCGGAGAATGGGTTTTCAACGGCGGCGCAGGCCATTTCCCTGAACTCGTCCCAGGTCTCGGGCGGGCCGTCGTAGCCCAACTCGGTCAGCCAATCCTCGTTGTAGTACATCACCTCCATGGATTTGTAGGGCGGCCAACCGTAGCGAGCCTCGAACTGCGGCAGATAGTCGGCGGCCAGCGCGATGGGGAAGAAATCGCCCAGTTCCGCCTCTGTGTAGCCCCACTTCTCGCTCTCCACGTAGGGATCAAGAGCGACCAACGCGCCCTGCACGGCGTAGGTGGCAGCCTGGTTCTGGTAGGCCACAGCCATGGTGGGGAGTTGGTTGGCCGGGATGCCGGCGATGATCTTTTGATACAGATCGTTGTAGCCGCCCTGGGATTCTCCCTGAACCGTGATGCCCCACTCGTTGGTGCGGTTGAACTCGTCAATCATGCTCAGCATGAGCTCCTCGCGGGAGCGCGTGTGCTGGTACCAGTAGGTCACCGTCTGACCACTGGGGTCCAGTTTCTCCAGGTTGCCGTAGGTATCCACGTTATAGGTTGGCTTAGGCGCGCACGAGGCCACGAACGGAACAGTCAGGGCCAGGATGGCCAACACTGCAGCTAGTTTTCGCACGTTCATTGTTTTTTCTCCTCCTTAGGTTTGGTGACTCGGTTACTCGGTTACTTGGTTACTCGGTTACTTGGTTACTCGGTTACTTGGTTACTCGGCGACTCGGTTACTTTTCCTGGGCACCACCTCCTTTCGTCTTGTGTTTTTCGCATTACGCCATCATCCTTTTAGCCCAGTCGTCGCAATGCCCTCGGTAAACTGCTTCTGGGTGAAGAAATAGAGCACCAGGATGGGAATGGTCGTGATCACTGAGCCGGCCATGATCAGTTGGGTCTCGGCCCCGGCCTCGGAGATAAAGCCGGTCAGCCCCACGGTGATGGGACGCCAATCGGGGGTGCTGGTGACGATGAGCGGCCACTGCAACGAGTTCCAGGCCCAGATGCCGTTGAGAATGATCACAGTCATCAAGGGCGCTTTTGAAATTGGCAATACGATCTGCGTCAGGAAACGCAGGTGCCCGCAGCCGTCAATCAGCGCCGCGTCGAACAACTCGCCGGGAATCTGGGCAAAGAACTGCCGCAGCAAAAAGACAGTAAAGGCGTTGACCATGAAGGGGATCGTCAGCGCAGTCCAATTGTTGTACCAGGCATTGGTCACGCCAAAAGTTTCTTTGAACAAGTCCTCCAGGCCAACGATGATCAAATAGTCTGGGATCATGATCACTGTCCATGGGATCATGTAGGTCGCCAGGTAGGCCGTGAACAGGAGGCCCTTGGCCGGAAACTCCATACGGGCAAAGGCATAGGCGGCCAGCGTGCCCGTCCCTACTACCCCCACGATGGTCAAGAGCGTGGTGATGACACTGTTCCGCGTGTACTGAGCAAAGTTTGCCTGTTCCCAGGCTGTGATATAGTTGCCAAAGAACATGTGTCCCACGTTCCACCCGCGCTTGACCACGAGTTGGTCGGGACTTGACTCTATCACCTTAAAGTGCGGCCCCCACCGGCCGCGGTCGCCCCCTTCATAGTTCGGCCCGCCCCACTGTCCAAATTCGACGCGCGTGGAGAACTGCTCGACGATACGCGAGTCGACGTTCAGTATGAACCGATCATAGTTCTGCACCCCGTCGTCGCTGGTATCCATCGCCAGGATCAGCACATTGAGGGGCAGCGATATATCTTTCCTCTCGAGGCGCTCGGCCACGAGTTGGGATACTTGATTCACGGTGATAGAGCCCTCCATGAGCGGGCTGAAGGAGGCGGTTGCCCCGTGCCAGGCATCGGTCGGATGCAAATCCACCACGAGTTCCTGAGTTGGCAGCAGGCCGGCATAAGGACGCGCTGTGAGGCCCACAGGCCAAAACGTTTTCTGGCTGTGTTCGCCGTAGGTTTTCGACGCGGTGAGGAGCATCCACGCAAAGGGAAAAATCGCCACGATAGCGCCCAACGTGAGGAACAGGTACATCAGACCCCGCACGATACCTCTACGAACTCGATACTCCCTCAATTCACGTTCCGTGGTAGTCGTTGCGTTAGCCATAGAACACCCGCCCTTCTGAGAAACGATTCTGGATCCAGGTCAGGCTCAGCATCACGCCGGTCAGGATAAACGCCAGGGCCGAGGCGTAGCCGAAGCGGTGTCCTTCCCAGAACTGTTTGTATATGAAAATACTGGCCGTCATCGTGGTGCCCTGAGGGAATCCCAGTGTGTGTGGTCTGGTGATGACGTATACGTGGTTAAAGGCCCTAAAGGTACCGAGAACTCCCATCATAACCAAAAAATAGGTGGTTGGTGAAACAAGAGGAATCGTGACGTGCCGCAGCAATTCCCAACGGCTGGCGCCGTCTATCCTGGCGGCTTCGTACACATCTCGTGAGACACTCCCCAGCCCAGCCAGGTAGATGACGGTGTTGTACCCGACGTACGTCCAGATGTTGTAGAGAATGACTACCACGAGCGCCAGGCTCGGCCCGCTGGCCCAGGATGGGACGGTCACGCCCAACCAGTCACCAATCATGGTGCCAATCCCCGTCGCCTCGAATGTCCACCTGGGAAGGCTTTCCTCTGACACGCCGAGCGCGGCCAACACCATGTTGATAAACCCACGACTGGGATCAAATATCGTTTTCCACACGGCGGCGGAGGCCACCGCGACGGTGACGTAGGGCAAAAAGTACAATATGCGCCAGGTGGTCTTGCCACGGATGTCCTGGAACAGAATGTTGGCCAGGAGAAAAGAGATGACAATCTGGAGAGGTACTGTGCCGAGGGAGTAAAAGAAGGTGATCAGCAACGATTGGAACAGGTCCTCGTCGCCGTTGGCCAGCATACCCGGGAATCCCACTACCAAGCCCAGGCCGCCGACGATCAACATCAGCGCGGCCAGAGCGCGCAACAGGAATCCTTTTCCTGACGTCTCGGGTGTGATACTACGCCATACCATCCATGCTCCGGCCAGCAGGCCCAACCCACCGATAACATAGACTATGTCCATGGGGGTGCCTAGTGCCTTGAGATAGTTATCAAACCCGATAAAGTCGCCTTTCCGGATGCGCCACTTGTGCATGCTGATGTAGAGAGCATAGCCTATGGGCAGGATGCTAAAGGCAAACAGGAGTAGTGTGCCGGGGAGAAGAAAGAGGTAGGCTTGTAGTGCTTCGCGGATGCGCCGGCCACGGTGCCCTGTGAAGAGACCACAAGAGGTAGAGGTCACAGACTGTTCTGTAATGGCCATGTTCTCCTTCCGTGCAAAGATTCTGTGAAAAGAGCAATGCCAGTACTATTATAGGCCAAAGGGGAGGGACTGTCAAGGCGGAAACAGCCGTTACATTATGGCCACAACTGCGGATTGCGCTTTACTTTGACAATGGCACATTAAAAGCCCGGCGAATAAATTCGCGGG
>CAYQTW010000125.1:3653-8641 GCA_964420485.1 uncultured Anaerolineales bacterium | reverse complement strand
GGTCTATATTGACGGGCCGGTGGCTCTGGACGTGGACACGCCGGTCAACGGCTCGTTGGGCAGCGCCTCGGTGGACCTGAGCCATCTGGAAAGCGGCGTGTACTGGATCTGGGTGGAGGCGAACGACG
Source organism: uncultured Anaerolineales bacterium (assembly GCA_964420485.1). Lineage (GTDB taxonomy): Bacteria > Chloroflexota > Anaerolineae > B4-G1 > B4-G1 > CAYQTW01. The sequence continues at coordinate 8,513 of CAYQTW010000125.1, read as the reverse complement.
GGCGGAATTTGCCGGCGCGTCTCTACGCCCCCACGCCGGTCACAGTGACCCAAAGCCCTCCGTCATCCTGGTCGCCCACCATCGTCGTGACCCCGACTTATCTCGGCCTGGAGATCGAATGGGAGCCTCTCGATCACCCGGATGTGGACGGCTATGTGGTCTATGTCAGCGACTCTCCGTCCGCGCCGGGCCGGACGACGGTGATCACCACTCCCTGGTCCTCGACGGTGATCAACTCCTGGCTGGAGCCGGGGCGCACCTACTATATCATCATCGAAGCGTTCGATGCGGACGCCGGCTGGAGCCTGCGTTCGTCGCAGGCGACCGGCATACCCCAGGCGGCCGGGTTCGCGCTGACCACGCCCACGCCCGTCATCACCGTCGCGGGCGGCGGGGCGACCGGGCTGGATGTGTTCGTCGTTCGTACAGGAGATGTCACCCCCACGGTGTTCCTGTACGGAGGCGAGTTGCCGGACGGTCTCGATGTCGCCTTCACCGGCGACCGCTGGGTGACGCCGACGCTGCCCGGCACGCCGGTTTCGCTCGTCATCTCGGCGACCGATACGATGTACGGCGGCGTCTACACGGCGACGCTCGCCGCCTTTGGCGGAGGCGGACTGGCGACGCTCGACGTGCAGGTGCAGGTGGAGGAGCCTCGCTTTGTGTTGACGGCGACGCCGGACGCGATCAACCTGTACGAGGATCTAGCGGCGACCGTGACGATCTCGGCGACCGGCTTTAACGGCGAGAACGACCCGATCCACCTGGAGGTGGAGGGCGCGCCGCCGGGACTGGGCTGGAGCCTGAGCGACGACGTGGTCTATCCGGGCGGAGCGGTCACGCTAATCGTCAGCGACACCTTCCTGGTGGAGCACGGGCAGTACGTGCTGCACATCATCGGCGATGACGGCGAGAACGAGTACGACTTGCTCATCACGATCGAGGTCGTCAAACCGGCGTTCGGCCTGGCGGGCCGTCCGACGTTGCTCTGGCTCCTGATCGGCGACACGGCGGTGTACACTCTGGATGTGAGCGCCCTGCATGGATGGACGGCGCCGGTGACGCTCACGCTGGACACGGACACGTTGCCGCCATATAGCACAGGCGGGGTCGCCGCCACGCCGGGCGGTGTGCCACAGACAGCGCTCGGCGTCACGCCGCCGCAGAGTGCCTGCCTGGTGATAGAAACGCCGGATGGGAGCGCGCCGCTGACGCCGCCGGAGGACATCTATCTGCTCGCCGTCGCCGGTGAAGGCGGTCTCCAACAAGAGGATCTGGCTCTGAAGTTGATGTTGTTCTCGTCGTGCCTGGGCGCCGACCTGTCCGTCTCTCTCGTCGAGGAGAGCTTCGTCGTCGAGGAGCCGGTAGGCCCGGTTGACCTCGGCGTGGAGGTGCACAACGAGGGCGCAGCGATACCGGCCGGCTTGCCGGTGGGTCTATATATCACCGACACGCACATCGGCACAGCGGTCACTACCCACCTGCTCGATACCGGCGAGTCGGAGAGGATCACCGTCACCTGGGACGCGGCCGCCACCGGCAGTTACACCGTCACCATCGTGCCCAACGACTGGGAGAACGAGGACAGCCGTCGAGTCTTGTGCAGTATGCCGCCCACGACGAGCCAGGTCATCCGACTGTTGGTGCTGACGCCCGTCGGGGGCTACACGGAGCCGGCTAGTGCGCCGGCGGTGTTGTGGTCGCGGTGTTCTGAGCTTGTCGAAGAGTGGGTTGCCCTGATCGCAGCAGTTGGCCTGGGAACTATTGTCACAGCCGCAGCGCTCAAGAAGCACCGGGATGGACGGCGCATCACTGACCGCTTTTCAGCACGTTGACCGTCACGTCATGTGGACTAGTGTTTCGAACCAGTCCCTCTCACGCGCCGCGTATCACGTCAATAGTGGATGTTGACCAGCGTGCCCACCGAGGCCCAATTATAGAGCCACTGTGCCTCTGGCGTGGGCAGGTTGACGCAGCCGTGGCTCATCGGATGGCCAAAGTTGGAATGCCAGTAGGTGCCGTGAAGGCTGTAATTGCGGTAAAAGTACATCGTGTAGGGCACGTCGGGCAGGTAGTAGCCGGGGCCGGACATGAGGGTGGAGGCGTGCTTGACGTAGATGCGATACCGGCCCGTGGGCGTCGGCGTGCGCGCCAGGCCGGTCGAGACGAGCGTGCTGCGCACCGCTGTGTTCCCCTGGTAGGCAGTGAGCCGCTGCGTGCTGAGGTTCACGTCAATCCAACGGCCACTCGTCGGGGCGGGGCTCCTGCCGCCGGGGATACGCAGCACCTGCCCGGCGTAGATGAGCGAGGGGTTGCGAATACCGTTAGCCTGCGCCAGCGCCCACATCGAGACGCCGTACCGCAGGGCTATCCCCGAGAGCGTGTCGCCGCGCCGCACGGTGTAGGTCTGGCCCGACGGCGTGGGTTGGGCCGGTGTCGAAGGCGCACTCCCACGGCCTGGGATCACCAGCCGCTGCCCCGCGTAGACGCGGCTGACGTTGACGATACCGTTGGCGGCCGCCAGCGCCTGAGTGGTAGTGCCATAACGCAGCGCGATGCGAAACAGGTTCTCCCCCCGCCGCACGATGTGGACGCCCGACGATGACGTGGTTGGGCTGGTGGCGCCGCCGCCGGTCGGGATAGTCAACCGCTGCCCGGCGTAGATGCGGCTGGCGTTGCTCAAGCCGTTGGCCGCTGCCAGCGCGTCCACCGTCACCCCATAGCGCAGCGCGATGCGAAACAAATTCTCCCCCCGCTGCACGACGTGAACGATTGAGCCCTGGGCGAAGGCCGGCGCCACCAGCGCCAGGGCCAGTGCAAATGCTATACCAAGCGTCAATATCCTGCGCATCGTTCCTTCTCTCCCACCCGCTGATCCAATCGTGTGCCTACCAAATTCTACTCGAATTGGGCGAATTTGGGAAGCGACCTCCAGCCTTGACAAAAAGAGGAAAGGTGATAAAATCATACCGACCGGTCGGTTTTGTATGGAGGCGGAGATGAGCCCACAACAACGAGGAGAGGAAACCCGCTCCCACATTTTGCAGGCGGCGACGGAGTGTTTCGCCCAACGTGGCTATGACGGTGTCGGCGTGGCAGAGATCTGCCGCCGCGCTGGCGTGACCAAGGGGGGCTTTTATCACCACTTTTCCAGCAAACAGGCCGTCTTCCTGGAACTGCTAACCCGTTGGCTGGCAGGACTGGGCACGCAAATAGCGGCGGCTCGCGGCGAGGCGGAGACTGTGCCGGAGGGATTCTTGCAGATGGCCAGGATGACCCGTCAGGTCTTTCAGGCAGCGGGCGGGCAACTCCCGATCTTTCTCGAGTTCTTGACCCAGGCCATGCACGACCCGGAGGTCTGGCAGGCGACCATCGCCCCTTACCGGCAGTATCGCGCTTTCTTCCGCGATATGGTCGAGGCTGGCATCGCCGAGGGCACGCTGCGGCCCGTTGACCCCGAGGTGGCGGCCCAGGTCATCGTCTCGCTGGCCGTCGGGTTGGTGCTGCAGGGGCTGCTCGATCCCGATGGGGCCGACTGGGGGCAGGTAGCGGAGGAAGGTGTGCAGATGCTTTTGGAGGGTTTGAGGAGGAGACAAGGATGAAAGTGTTGCTAACTGGCGCGTTCGGAAACATTGGAACGAGCACGCTGGAAGAATTGGTCAAACAGGGTCACACCGTGCGGTGTTTCGACCTCAAGACAAAAGCGAACGAGAAGGCCGCTCGAAGGTTCGGAGACCAGATAGAGGTGGTGTGGGGAGATTTACGTCGCCCGGAAGACGTCGCCGTTGCGGTGCGCGACCAGGAGGTGGTGGTGCATCTGGCGTTTATCATTCCCAAACTGTCGGCTACAGGCGTCGAATCTGAGGCCCGCCCTGTCTGGGCGCAGGAGATCAATGTGAAGGGCACCCAAAATCTCCTCGATGCGATGCAGGCCCTGCCCGAGCCACCCCGCATCATCTTTACCTCGTCGTGTCACGTCTACGGTAGAACGCAGGATCAACCACCACCCCGGACTGTCTCTGACCCGCTCCACCCGACCGAACACTATACGCATCACAAGATCGAGTGCGAGCACAAGGTCAAGGCATCCGGGCTAGAGTGGACTATCTTCAGGCTGGCTGCCACGCTTCCTCTAACGATAAAGTTGGATGCGGGTATGTTCGACGTCCCTCTGGACAATCGCATAGAGTTCGTGCACACACGGGACGTAGGGTTGGCGATTGCCAACGGCGTAAGCAGTGAGGATGTGTGGGGGAAAACCTTGTTGGTCGGGGGTGGTTCCCGCTGCCGGCACTATTATCGTGAAATTGCGGAGCGGATATTGAACGCTATGGGGGTGGGTAAACTGCCGGAGGAGGCTTTTGATTCGACGCCTTTCGCCGTAGACTGGCTGGACACTACGGAAAGCCAAAGGCTTCTCCATTACCAACGACGCGATCTGGACGACTATATCCAGGAGATGGTCACGCTGCTGGGATACCGGCGCTACCTGATACAGATGTTCCGTCCCATCGTCCGCTGGTGGCTGCTGAGGAAATCCCCATATCTTCGAGATTCAAGAGAGCAAGTACTGAGTGGTTGGAAGGCGAAAGTTACGGCCACCAGTTGAAACTTGCCCAAGTTTGATTTCACCACAGAAGGAGTTTCCCATGAACATTTTGCTCGTCTACCCCGAGTTTCCAGATACATTCTGGAGTCTCAAACGCGCGCTCAGATTTGTGCGCAAAAAAGCGACGATGCCCCCCCTGGGCCTGCTGACCGTGGCCGCGATGTTGCCCGAGGAATGGAATAAGTGGCTGGTTGATGTCAATGTGACGAAACTGACCCGGCAAGGCCTGGCGTGGGCTGACTATGTGTTTA